>JBFFRZ010000066.1:0-11209 GCA_041572715.1 Gammaproteobacteria bacterium | reverse complement strand
TTATGAGAACAACGGCTTCAACCGGTTGGGGGAACGTGCAGATTATTACCCGGACCATAATGGCCGTGAAGACGCCATTATTTACGCGAAGGAAATTACCCGCTAATCGTCTCGTTTTGTGAGGATGGTTTTATCAGAATCGTCATCCTCGTCATCAGCATTTTTCTCATCGGATGATGGCGTTTTTTTACTGACAAGTGAACCCGGGTCCAGCTGGTCTTCTAGATCGTGATACAGGTCCTGGCTATTTTCCTTTTTGCCGGTCGCAGCGGATTGCGTAGGTTCAGGCCCGGATCGAGCTGCAAAGGGATCGCTATCATATTCAAGCACATTATCATCGTCTTTTTGCGATGACTGTGCAGGCTTTTCATCGTTATCCAGTAGTTCATCAAAACTCAGGGGCTCAGATCCGGAATCTTGTGCACCTTCTGCAGCCTGTTCATCGATCTCGAAGGCAAGCCCGCTATCGCCACTGCCCATGGAAGCGTCTGATTCATCCTCCGGCACGGCCTGGCTCGGGGCCTCATCATTATCCAGTAGTTCATCAAAACTCAGGGCCCCAGGTGCGGAATCTTGTGCGTCTTCTGTTGCCTGTTCATCGATCTCGAAGGCAAGCCCGCTATCACCACTGCCCGTGGAAGCGTCTGATTCATCCTCCGGCACGGCTTGGCTCGGGGCCTCATCGTTATCCAGTAGTTCCTCAAAACTCAGGGGCTCAGGTCCGGAATCTTTGGGTTTGTGTGCAACAGGCTCATGGTATTCTTCGAGTGAGCCTTCTTTTTCGCGCATCATCCTTTCGTGTTCAGCCAGCGCCTTCCTGCTGTCGAGTACGCTTGTATTGGTGGTGTGCATATCTACAGGCGCAGGCTGCTCGCTTTCAGCGGGACCGGGTAACTCGGCATCCTGCAGGACCGGATTGACATCCGTAATCTCATCGGCATGATCATCGATGACGAAAAGCTCATGTTCTGGTGTGAAGGCCTGACCCAGTTCGACGCCCTTTTCCCACCACTCATTGTCCGCTGACCTTCCGGTGATATCTGCCAGGTGGTTGGCATGGAACAGAAACTCTCCTTCCTTTAACAAGTCCTTGAGTACACCCATGATCAATATGCGGTATTCGGGGTTTCTGGGCTCGTGGTTGATGAGTTTCATGAGCAGATGGTACGCATTATCCAGATCACTGAAAGCAATAGACAGGTTGGCTTCCTGCAGAATATATTCAGGATTGACCTGGGTTTCATCTTCAGAACCCGGCTCATCAGAATCGTCTTCGGTTCCAGCTTCGGCTGCCCGTATGGACTCGTCATACTCATCGATGTTGGCATCGGCGACTTCGATACCATCGGGTCCGATTGCAGTATTTTCAGGCGGCGTTGGCGCATAGGTGGAGGCTTTGTCACCAGGTTCGGCTTTCTCTGAGCGGCCTGACCCGGAGGAAAATACCGGGCGGGTATAGGACCCTGTTCGGACTCTCTCGTCAGAGTCTATGTCTTCTTCACCGCGCTTACGCCGTAGTGCAATGAAGTAACCTATAAAACCACCTGCCGCACCCAGTGTCAGGATTTCAATCAACAGTCTAAGGTAATCAAAGTCGCTGTCAGCCTGTTGTACGCTCGAGGTTTCAATTTCAACCGGGCCAGTATCTGTGGCCTGTCCTGCATCCTGGCTGGCAATTTCCTCTGTGGTCTGCTGGATAGTGGCTGCAGTTGCAGCCTGCTGCTTTTCCTTGTCCTGCAGGGTTTTCTGTAACCGTTTGATTTCTCCACGCAGCGTGGTTAGTTGTTCTTCCATTTCGGAAACGGCAGACTGGATATTCTCCCGCATGTCAGGGCTCGGCAATGCCGCTTTTTCAGCAACTGATTCAGGTGTTTCGTAAACAATCGTGCCTTCGTTTTGCTTGATGGCGGTTTCCGGTACGCCCGCATCATCAGGCGTCAGGGTCAGTTCAAAGTCTTTCTCCGTTTTTGCGGTCACTTCAGCCGGGCTTTCGGCAGCTTCTGTCATGACCGGCTCCGGAGCAGGTGCCGGAGCGGTAATCTCTGCAGGGGCCTCTGCTGGCATGACAGCCGGTTCTGGTGCAGGTGCCGGCGCGGCTACAGCGGGCTGCGGGCTGGGTTCCTCACCCGTCAGCAGCATGTTGAATATCTGTCTGGCCTCAGCGGTGGAAAGTTTCTTCATTTCTGCATCATCAGGGATGACGATTTCAACATGTGCTTTGATCTTGTTGATGTCATTGTTGATGAATGCATGCTGGTTGGCATTGAAAATTGACACCATGGCCTGTTGCGCGGTGGCATTGCGCGCACCACGGAATTTGCGTTCGATCAGGGACAACGAGTCTCCGCTTTTGACCATGTAACTGCCAGTATCTGCAGCAATTGGCGCAGCAGTTGGTATAGCAGGCCGCTCAGGGTATGAAGGTTTGGCTGATGAGCGTGGCTTGGCTTCGCTGGGCTTCAGTACAACCACCTCGTCTGTCTCTTTCGCGCGGGATCTGGCCAGGGCCGCGACGGGCCTCGGATCCATCAGGAATGACATCTCTTTCTGGATCCAGTTGTCACGGGTTTTAATGCTCAGTGTAAAATGGACAATAGGTTCAATGACCAGATCACGGGTTCTGGCGATGACGCTGAAGTTATCCTTACCATCGTTGACCAGGTTGAAGCTCAGTTCCGGTACCCACTCACTGATGTTCCGTTCCCTGCCGGGCACCTGACGGATATAGATATCCGCGTCCTTCTCGCCTTCAGTCAGCTTAAGGGGAATTTCTATTTCCAGGCGCTCGTTGATATAGGATTTGAGTTGCGGCTCGAGTACGCCCAGGGCCAGTGCATTTGACGGAAAGATACAGGTGGTCGCGAGTAACAAGGCCAGCAGATAACTGCCGCCTTTCGGCAAGATCAACCTGGACGGGATGTTTTTAGCGCGGCTCATCTGAATTGTAATTACCCATAGATATTTAATGTATTATAAGTCTATACCCGTGCGCGACTACGCATCACCAAAGTATACCTTAACCAGCACTTCAGGCCACAGCCAATCAGTCGATTGCATGGGACCCGGACCATTGAACCCGGTTTTCATGGCCAGGTATGTGGCAGCCCTGAGTCATCCATATAATGGCAGGTTTTCGATCGATGGTTACGGTTTGTTCCCAGTCATTGCTTGGGGGATGTTGCCAACTACATTACAATTCTGCGCCCAGAAAACGTCCGGAACCTTGTTTACATGCCCAGTCTTAAAGATCACATAGCAAAGCGGCGTACCTTTGCGATTATTTCTCATCCGGATGCGGGTAAAACCACGCTAACTGAACAATTATTGCTTTACGGGGGTGCCATTCAGATGGCGGGCACGGTCAAGGGCAGGAAAGCTGCTCGCCATGTTACTTCGGACTGGATGGAAATGGAAAAGCAGCGGGGTATTTCGGTTACTTCTTCCGTGATGCAGTTTCCCTATAAGGAAGCAATCGTAAACTTGCTTGATACGCCGGGGCATGAGGACTTCTCAGAAGACACCTACCGTGTGTTAACCGCGGTAGATTCGGCACTCATGGTGATTGATGTGGCCAAGGGTGTGGAGGAACGCACGATCAAGCTGATGGAAGTCTGTCGCCTGCGTGATACGCCGATTTTTACCTTCATCAACAAACTTGACCGTGAAGGCCGTGACCCTATCGACCTCATGGATGAGGTCGAAGATGTATTACAAATCCCTTGTGCCCCAATTACCTGGCCTATCGGCATGGGCAAGCAACTCAAAGGGGTGTATCACCTCTATCGGGACAAGATTTACCTATATCAGCCGGGGGAACGCGGCCAGATGAAAGAGGACGTCGTGATTGATGGCCTGGACAACCCGCAGTTGGACGAGATGCTCGGCGCAAAAGCAGAGGAATTGCGTGAGGAAATTGACCTGGTTAAAGGGGCCAGCCATGAATTTGATCAGCAGCAATATCTCGCGGCCAGGCTGACCCCGGTGTTTTTCGGCACCGCCCTGAACAATTTCGGTATTCGCCAGTTGCTGGATGAGTTCGTGCAGCATGCGCCACCACCGCATTCTCAACATGCCGAGCAGCGAGAAGTAAAACCGGACGAAGACAAACTGACCGGTTTTGTGTTCAAGATCCAGGCAAATATGGATCCACAACACCGTGACCGTATCGCATTCATGCGGGTTTGTTCAGGCAGTTATACCAAGGGGATGAAAATGCATCATGTGCGCAGCGGCAAGGATATGAAGATTGCCGATGCACTGACTTTCTTCTCGTCTGACCGGGAGCATGTCGAAGAGGCCTATGCCGGAGATATTATCGGCCTGCATAACCATGGCACGATCAATATCGGTGATACCTTCACCGAAGGTGAGAAACTGCGTTTTACCGGTATTCCAAATTTCGCACCCGAACTGTTTCGTCGTGCCCAGCTGAAGGACCCGCTGAAGATGAAGGCGCTGGTGAAAGGACTTGAGCAATTATGCGAAGAAGGTGCGACACAATTACTCAAGCCGATTACACGTAATGACCTGATACTGGGCGCGGTAGGTGTATTGCAGTTTGATGTGGTCAAGGAGCGGTTGAAAACTGAGTACAAGGTTGATTGTCTGTTTGAAGCAATCCCTGTGCAGA
Organism: Gammaproteobacteria bacterium; assembly: GCA_041572715.1. Lineage (GTDB taxonomy): Bacteria > Pseudomonadota > Gammaproteobacteria > JAJDYQ01 > JAJDYQ01 > JAJDYQ01. Next base: position 6,579 of record JBFFRZ010000066.1, on the reverse strand, counting down.
CTGCGCGATGGGTCTCTTCAAATGATGAAAAGCGTTTTGAGGAATTCAAAAAGAAGCTGGCCGATAACCTGGCGTACGATCATAGCGGTAACCTGGTGTATATCGCCTCCAGCAGGGTTAACCTGGATTTGACGATTGAGCGCTGGCCTGAAATCGAGTTCTTTGCGACTCGTGAGCATGGTATGGCGGCATAGATTGCTTGAAATGTCGGATCAAAGCCCGATATTTATGGCAGTTAAGGTATTAGGAACATCAAGACATGTCTGATAGCGTCAATGTGGTTTGTCCGCGATGCAATGCGGTAAACAGGGTGCCGGGGGCCAGGCTGGCCGCCGGGCCGAAATGTGGCAAGTGCAAGTCACCGATCCTGAGCGGCGTGCCGCTGGACCTGACGAGCGCGAATTTCCAGCAATTTATCGGTCGAAATGAGTTGCCCGTGCTGGTGGATTTCTGGGCATCATGGTGTGGACCATGCAAGATGATGGCGCCCGTTTTTTCCCAGGTAGCGCACGAGATGGCGACTCAAGTCCGCTTTGCCAAGGTCAATACCGAGCAGGAGCAGATGATTGCCGGGCAATACGGTATTCGAAGCATACCGACTCTGGTATTGTTCCGGAATGGGCAGGAGATATCACGTCAGGCCGGGGCGCTCGACGCCGGTACGCTTAAACAATGGTTGCACCAGGTAACCGGCTAAACATCCTTATACTTGTTCTGGCATCCGTGTTGATGTCAGCCTGTCAGTCTGTGGCGACCAGGCCACCTGCCAGCTATATCGCCAGTTTTCAGGATTTTCCCCCCGAGCCAGCGCAGTTCCAGGTGTGCCATGACATGGGTTGTGAGGAATTGACGAACGTCAGCCTTGAGGCTGAGGATTGGTACGGCCTGCGCCAGCTGTTTACCCCGCAAGCGCAATCTGCCTTGGCCGAGCGCGAACAGATTCGCCAGGCGGTTGCCCTGTTTGAACGTATCACGGGCCCGCTGGCTAAAACACATAATGATATGTCGCGTAATGCTGCTGGCCCAAGCCTGGCTGACCGCCAGCTTGATTGTGTTGCAGAAACGGTCAACACAACAACTTACCTGTTACTGTTCCAGCAACAGGGCTTGCTGAAGTGGCACCAGGTTGGATTTCCCCAGCACCGGGGTCTGTTCGATCTGCTGGGTCCGCATAACACGGCTGTCATTATTGAAAAGGCCAGTGGCCAGCGGTACGTAGTTGATTCCTGGTTTCATAACAATGGCGCGTTACCCGAGATCGTGTCATCGGAACTCTGGGCAGCGGGTTACGACCCCGCGGAATCAAAATGGAGCAATCAGCAATGAGCAGAATCAGGATTTATCATAACCCCAGGTGTTCGAAGAGCAGACAGACCAGATCCATACTGGATGAGCAGGGGTGCGAGTACGATGTCATTGAATACCTGCAGCAACCGCCTTCAGCATCCGAGCTGAAAAATATTCTGCAGATGTTAAACCGTAAACCACTGGACATTATGCGGACCGGTGAAGCCCTGTTCAAAGAACTGGGTCTGTCAAATCAGGACGATCGTCCTGATGATGAATGGATCAGGATCATGCTGGAGCACCCGAAACTCATCGAGCGGCCTATCGTGGTCAATGGTAGCAAGGCTGCAATGGGGCGCCCACCAGAGAATGTGCTGGGTATACTCTAAGCCTTACTCATGAAGTCATCGGCATTAGCTGCAGGGTCAAGGGAGGTTGTTCCCGGGGACATACTTGCATTCTGGTATGCGGAAGAAATCAGCAGGCAGTGGTTCAACGCGACCCCCGGGCTGGATGAACACATGCGACAGAATTACCGGGGCATCTGGCAGCGAGCGCGTGATGGCGAGCTTGAATCCTGGTTATCTACTCCGCAGGGGTGCCTGGCACTGGCGATTGTGCTTGACCAGTTTCCACTCAACATGTTTCGCGGTGAGTCTGAAAGCTTTTCAACCGAGCCAAATGCCATTACGGTCAGTAAGTTGGCAATTGACAGGCAATATGACCTGCAATTACCCAAAGACAGACTGGCTTTTCTGTACATGCCGCTGATGCACAGTGAAAACATGGATGATCAGAACCTGTCGGTCAGTAAATTCGAAGCGGCGGGTCTGGAACATAATGCACGCTTTGCACGGCATCATCGTGGAATCGTTGAACGGTTCGGCCGGTTTCCACATCGCAACGCTATCCTCGGGCGTGAGAGCAAGCCGGAAGAGCTCGAGTGGCTGGCATCAGACCAGGCTTTTACCGGTTAATAACCCTTCAGCCAGGATTCAATCCGCCTGTCCATCCAGTAGCCTGCTTTTAAAGGCAGGTTACCCTCGATAAAGCCAACATGGCCGCCATGCTTGCTGAGCTCCAGCCGGACACAATGAGGCAGCTCTTTTTTTTCGGGTATGGCTTCAGGCGTCATGAACGGGTCGTCGATTGCGTGCAGCAGCAACGTCGGTGTTCTAACCGAGGGAATGAATTGGCGACAACTGCTTTTTTCGTAGTAATCGTCAGCATCCCTGAATCCATGGAGTGGTGCAGTCACCAGGTTATCGAAATCATAGATGGTATCGATTTCGTCTTTATCCGGTATGGGTATCGGCATTTTCATCATTCGCGTTTTCTGGTAAAAACTCGAGCGCAGACTATTGAGTAAATGACGCTGATAGATTTTCGCTGCGCCATGCCTGAGTGTTCGGGCCCCGTTAGCAAGATCATAGGGTACTGAAATAGCTGCAGCGGATTGCAGCGCAGGGTTGCTGCTGTGCTCTCCCAGGTATTTCAGAAGGATGTTGCCACCAAGTGATACGCCAATGGCATGTATGTCGCGATCAGGATATCGTTGTTTGATTGTATCGAGAACACAGATCAGGTCACTGGTGTCACCCGAATGATAGCGTCGGGGCAGGCGATTGTGTTCGCCCGAACAGCCTCGAAAATGCATGAATACCCCTTGCATATTGGCCCTGGTAGCGGCCATCAGTAGCGGCCCTGAATAATGGGAAGCCATAGAACCTTCGAGGCCATGCAGTACCAGGCAGATATCACCACCGTTATCCGGCATCCAGGAAAGGTCCAGAAAATCCTTATCCGGTAGTTCCAGCCGTTTACGACTTAATGGCAGCCTGGGTCTTGTTCTGAACCGGCTCGGCCAGAGAGTTTGCAGGTGAGGATTACGTAACCACCAGGCAGGTTTGTATGAACCGGCAGTACCGGACAAGATTTAATCTGCCTTTATTGCGAACTTGCCGCTGCCCATAAAGGCAATCGCCAGACCACACAGCAGATAAAAACCCTGGAGCTCCAGCCGCCAGCCGCCATGTTCGGTCAGCAAAAACAGGTGTGCAGAATGTGCCAGCATAATGGCGAATACCATGTTGCCAACAATGATCAGGCCACCGATGCGGCTGAATATGCCAAGGATGACCATCGCAGGCGCCAGAATCTCACCAACATAGACGCCATAGGCGATCAACTGCGGAAGGCCAAAATCCGCAAGGCGAGTCTGAATAAAGCTCAGTGAGTCTGTATGGAGTGCCTTGGCAACACCATGAAATAGCATCAGTATGCCTGTGGTGAGTCTCAGTACGAGCTTGCCGATATCATCTGATAATTGTCTGTTCATTCCGGTTCCGCTTCCGCGCCCACAATAAAGTTCTCAATACTTTCACCGGTTAGTTTGCCGATCTGGCTAAACAAGTACCAGATCGCGATCAGCATGACTACCATGCTGGGCAGGGCAATCACCGGATAACTCAACGCCGTCATCTTACCCAGTTCCTCGCTGAATTCCGTGGTTCCCGGCGGGCTGATCAGAATAACCTTGGCAAGAACGTAGTTCAGTACAGAGGACAATGCAAATGAACCGGCAACAATATAAGAAGAATTTGCCAGAATCCGTTCGAATTTTTCGACCGCGTTATTATGGGAAAGCCTGTCATACAGCTTGTCGATCTTGATAATCTGCTCGTTCAGTATCAGTACCTTGACGATCGGATAGCGGGTCTTTTGCGTGATCAGTACCGCGATACCGATAATGGCTGGAACTGCGGCCTCCTTGATCGCGATATATTTAGGATCAAGTTCCAGCAGGCTCATACCGCCGGTGAGAAATACACTCACAATGCCGAGTATGGAGAACGCATTGACCTTGCCTGACTGTTTCAGGTCCCAGAGCCCATAGCTGATCGGGAAAGACAGGGCGACCACGATGCTCCACGCGGGGCCAAGATCTTCAGCCCCACTGAATTTACTGAGAATAATAACGGGAATAACAATGTTAAACGCAAGGTTAGTTAAAAAACCACCGCGCTTGGGTTTTTCGGGGGCTGCCTGAGTCATGAAAATTCTTCGAAAAAAATAATGGCGTCATTTTAACGTTACATACACTGAATGTGTGAGTGACCATAGCTTTTCATGCGGACAGAAAAGTCTGATGAAAGCGTTGCCCCGAGGCTCTGATTGACTGGTATGATCGGCCAGATGGTGCGATTATCAGGCTTCTTGGAAGCCTGGGCCCTTGTAGATTACGACGTTCGGATTGTGGTTGTTGCGTACTGAAACCCGGCCTGATTTCGGCAGTTACCCCATCAACTGCCCTGGTAGTATTTGATGATTGAAAACACCATACAATTATTGACCGGCATCCTACAGGGTGCTGCATTTGCTTCCAGCCCGAAGGAGCAGGTGCAGATGATTGTTGATGCCATCAGTGACGCGATCGCAATCGATGTCTGCAGCCTGTATCGGCAAAATAGCGATGGCGATATGGTACTGCTGGCCAGTCATGGATTATTGACCAGTCATCCGGTCGTTATCCCCGCCAACCGTGGACTGGTTGGACGCGTCGTAAAACTTCGCCACAGCATCAACATGATCGATCCGGAACAACACCCTGCTTATTTCTACGTCTCACGCTCAAAAGAGGAACAGTTTCACAGTTTTTGCGGGGTGCCACTGGTTTACCATGGAGAAATTATCGGGGTGCTGGTTGTGCAGAGTCGACGTCCCGAGCTGCTTGCCGCCGACCAGGAAAACCTGTTAATCACCCTGGCGGCACACCTGGCGTTGCTGGTGGCCGCACTGCCGGAGCATGCGGCTTCCGTAGCCGTGCATAACGATCATCATAAGGGAATACGCGGGGCACCGGGTATTGCGATAGGAACCATCAAGGTGCTGGATAATCCACAGCTGACGAGTGTTCTGGATACGGCATGTGATGACGTCGATAAAGAATTATCTGAATGGCAGGCGCTGAAAATTTCGGTCACCAATGAACTCAAAGAAGAAAGGAATATCATTGAAAAAGCGGCAGGAGATGGGCTTGCCGGGGTGCTGGATGCCTATCAGATGCTGCTTGAGGATTTTTCCTTCGGCGACCGCATTGAGAAGGAGATTCGTGCCGGTAAATCCTTGCCCTGGACATTGAAGCAGACGGTAAAGTATTTTTCTGATCAGTTTCTTGCCATGAGTGATTCCTATCTTCGGGCACGTCACGAGGACATTGATCAACTGGGTGAGAAACTCTACCAGGCATGGCTGAGCAGGCACGAGACGCCCGCTGAGGATTCATATGACGGCGCCACTGTACTGGTCGGGCACCAGGTTAGCGTATCAGATATCGCCAGTCTTCCAACCGAACATCTTGCGGCCATTGTCTGCTTTGGCGGCGCGGCCTTGTCACATATCGCCGTGTTTGCCAACGCACTGGGCATCCCCGCAGTGATGAGTGTTGGCAAACTGGCAGTGCGTAATGGAGACCAGCTCATCGTCGATGGAGATAATGGGGAAATTATTCTAAAACCCAGTGATGCCGTACTTCATGAGTACACGGTAATAGCGACGACAAGGCAGGAGTTTGACCGTGTATTGATTGAGAACAGCGACCAGCCGGGAACAACGCGGGACGGTGTTCATGTAGAGCTGCTGGCCAATTCAGGTCTGCAGGCAGATATCATGCCGGGTGTTCGTAGTGGAGCAGATGGTATTGGTCTCTATCGCACGGAAATACCCTTCATGATTCGGCAAAATCTTCCATCAGAGGATGACCAGGTGGGTATTTACCGCCAGGTAATTGAAGCTTACAAGGACAAGCCCGTTTATATTCGTACGCTTGATGCTGGTGCTGACAAGCCACTGCCTTACCTGCCAAAGGTCAACGAGGAAAACCCGGCGCTGGGTTTGCGCGGGCTGCGATTTACGCTCGATAACATCCAGATTCTGATTACCCAGTTCCGTGCCATCATGAGAGCCGCTGCTGGTGCCAACAGCGTTCGTTTAATGTTGCCGATGATCAGTTCAACGGCAGAACTGAATCAATCAATAAGCTTGCTTGATGAGGCATATGAGCAACTGCTAGAGGAGAATCAGCAGGTATGTCGGCCATCGCTGGGTATTATGGTAGAGGTTCCTGGTGTGATATCCATGCTGCCATACTGGTGTGACAAACTGGATTTTATCTCTATTGGTAGTAATGACCTTTCCCAGTATTTGCTGGCAGTCGATCGAAATAATTCACTGGTCGCAAGATACTATGATTCATTGCATCCCGCTGTCATTCATGAGTTATTGAGAATTGTT
>JBFFRZ010000065.1:0-11286 GCA_041572715.1 Gammaproteobacteria bacterium | reverse complement strand
GCGCTGGAATCCGTAATTTGCTTGAGACCTTGCGCCTCAATGATGGTATCGGCGTTATCCTCTGAAGACCACATGGTCTCAAAAATCTGCTTGGCGATTTTGCCCGAGATGGTGTTATCTGCAATCCTTCTGATCATACCGCCCAGGCGGGCGGCATCGATCGGGCTCTCGGTAATCTCGATGCCTTGCTTGTTAAGCGCACCGGTTAATTCCACGATCACCCAGTTGGCGCTCAGCTTCGCTTCACCAACCACATCCAGAACAGCTTCGAAATAATCAGCCATTTCCTTACTGCTGGTCAACACGGCGGCATCATGTTTGCTGAGACCCAGCTGCTCGATAAAACGGTGACGTTTTTCCTGCGGCAGCTCCGGCATGGTCTGACGGATTGATTCGATATATTCATCATCAATAACGACTGGCAACAGGTCAGGATCCGGGAAGTAGCGGTAATCATTGGCCTCTTCCTTGGAACGCATGGAGCGGGTTTCATCCTTGTCGCTATCATAAAGGCGCGTTTCCTGGATCACCTCACCACCGCTCTCAAGGATATCAATCTGCCGCTCTACTTCGTGATTAATTGCCCGCTCGATAAAACGAAAGGAATTAAGATTCTTGATTTCGGTGCGCGTACCAAATTCTTCCTCACCGCTGTAACGCACTGAAACGTTGGCGTCGCAACGAAAAGACCCTTCCTGCATATTGCCATCGGATATCCCAAGGTAACGTACCAGTGAATGCATGGTCTTCATGTAGGCGACTGCCTCTTTCGCCGAGCGCATGTCCGGTTCGGATACAATTTCCAGCAGTGGTGTGCCGGCACGGTTCAGGTCGATACCTGACATACCTTCAAAGTCTTCGTGCAATGATTTGCCTGCATCTTCTTCAAGATGAGCGCGGGTGACGCCGACAACCTTGGTGACCTCGCCTTCATCCAGCATGATTTCCAGCTGCCCCTTGCCCACGATCGGCAGATGCAGCTGCGATATCTGGTAACCCTTGGGTAAATCCGGATAAAAGTAGTTTTTGCGGTCAAAAACAGACTTCTTGCCTATTTCCGCACCGATACCTAGCGCAAACTTGACCGCCATGCGCACAGCTTCCCTGTTGAGTACCGGCAGCACGCCCGGCAGGCCGAGATCTACGGCACATGCCTGGGTATTGGGCGCTGCACCGTAGGCAGTTGATGCGCCGGAGAATATTTTACTTTTGGTGGCCAGCTGGACGTGTATCTCCAGGCCAATGACAGTCTCCCATTGCATCTCGTCAACCCCTATTGAAACTGCCCGGGTAACTGGCGGTGCCAGTCCGTGATCTGCTGGTACTGATGCGCCACATTAAGCAACCGCGCCTCGTCGAAGATGTTGCCAATCAATTGCAAACCCACTGGCAGACCATCACTGAAACCACAAGGTACAGACATTCCCGGCAAACCTGCCAGGTTCACCGCTATGGTATAGATGTCAGATAGATACATTGTCACCGGGTCATCAGACTTTTCACCCAGCTTGAATGCAGTATCCGGTGTAACCGGGCCGGCAATGATATCAACCTCATTAAATGCCAGCTTGAAGTCATCGGCGATAACCTGCCGAACCTTCTGTGCCTTGAGGTAATAGGCATCGTAGAATCCAGCGGAAAGTGCATAGGTGCCGATCATAATGCGCCGCTTGACCTCGGCCCCAAAACCTTCACCACGCGAGCGCGCATACAGGTCACCGAGATCTTTCGGGTCTTCACAACGATAACCAAATCGTACTCCATCCATGCGTGAAAGATTGGACGAGCATTCTGCCGGTGCAACGACATAATAGGTGGGAACGGACGCGCGCATGTTGGGCAGGCTGATTTCCTTGATTGAAGCGCCCTGTGCTTCCAGCAGCTTCAGTGCCTCACGCACCCGGGATTCAATGTTTGTATCCAGCCCATCATCGAAGAATTCTTTTGGCACGCCTATGCGCAACCCCTCGATACTGTTATTCAATGTGGCCGTGTAATCCGGTACTGCCTTGTCGATGCTGGTGGAATCCCGTTCATCGAATCCGGACATCGCATTCAGCATCAATGCCGCATCCAGCGCATCCGCTGTAAATGTTCCGGCCTGGTCGAGGCTTGAAGCAAAGGCGATCATGCCGTAACGCGAGACTCGACCATAGGTCGGCTTCAGCCCGGTAACACCACACAGGGCTGCGGGCTGCCGAATTGAGCCACCGGTGTCAGTACCCGTTATCGCTGGCGCGAGCCTCGCCGCCATGGATGCAGCCGAGCCACCTGACGACCCGCCGGGCACCCTTTCCAGGTCCCAGGGGTTTCTGACCGGGCCGTAATAACTGGTTTCGTTGGAAGAACCCATGGCAAATTCATCCATGTTAGTCTTGCCTAGCATCACCATACCCGCCGCATTGAGTCTCGATACCACGGTCGCATCATAAGGGGATACAAACGCATCCAGCATTTTTGAACCACAGGCGGTACGCACACCATCGGTACAAAAGATGTCTTTATGCAGCAACGGGATGCCGGTTAACGGTCCCGCCATGTTGGCTGCTATCTTTTCATCGGCCTGTTTTGCGGCCGCCAGTGCAAGTTCTTCGGTGACCGTGACCACCGCATTTAACTGCTTATTCGCCGATGCAATACGGTCGAGGTAATATTGAGCGAGTTCAGTTGCTGAATATTCCCTGTTTTTCAGCCCGGCTGATAACTCTGCAATGGTTCTGGTATGTAGTGCCATCACTCAATAACCCTGGGGACCAGGTACAGGCCGTCCTCGGCCTGTGGTGCGATAGCCTGAAATTTTTCCCGCTGATTTTCTTCGCAGACCGCATCCTCACGCAGGCGCTGCACTGCATCCGTCGGGTGTGCCATTGCTTCAACATTATCGGTATTGATACGGTTGAGTTCATCGACCAGGTCAAGCACCTGGCTAACCTCATGGGCATACCTGGAGCAGTCAGCCTGGTCTATCTCCAGCCTCGCCAGCCAGGCTATTTTCTGAATATCTTCTTCGTTCAGTGACACAATATTGCTACCGGAAAAAAATCGCGCGAAAAGGTAACACAGTCACTCGCTGCCTGCAGCGCCTTTTCAGCGAAAATATTGCTAAAAGTGACTAAAACACCTTGATTTAACAGGTTTTTGCTGCTTTTCTTTGTTGCCAGCCTGTATAGCTGGGTATAGAGTACGCGCCTCAAATCATATTAGGGCTTGAAACAGGATGTTTAATGCAATTAGGGGACTGTTCTCCAACGATTTATCGATCGACCTCGGAACAGCCAACACATTAATATATTCCCATGGACAGGGGATTGTACTCAACGAACCGTCAGTTGTGGCGATCCGTGAGGACTCTGCCGGTGGACGTAACGGCAAGTCGATAGAAGCAGTGGGCATTGATGCCAAGCGTATGCTGGGCCGTACGCCGGGGCATATCACCGCCATTCGGCCCCTCAAGGACGGCGTGATTGCCGACTTCACCTATACCGAAAAAATGCTCCAGCACTTTATCCGCAAGGTGCATGAGTCACGCATGTTCCAGCCCAGTCCCCGGGTGCTGGTATGTGTTCCATACGGTTCTACCCAGGTAGAACGGCGGGCGATCAAGGAATCTGCGCTCAATGCCGGTGCGCGCCACGTCTACCTTATCGATGAGCCCATGGCTGCGGCCATTGGTGCCGGTATGCCAGTCGACCAGGCGCGCGGCTCGATGGTCCTGGATATCGGTGGAGGCACATCCGAAGTGGCCATCATCTCACTCAATGGTATTGTCTACGCGGCCTCGGTACGGATTGGTGGTGACCGTTTTGATGAATCCATTAAGGACTATGTACGCCGCAACTACGGCACCCTGATTGGTGAAGCTACCGCCGAGCGTATCAAGTGCGAGATCGGCTCAGCCTATCCGGGCGCAGAAATGTTAGAAATCCAGGTAAAAGGTCGTAACCTTTCCGAGGGTATCCCTCGCACCTTCACACTCAATAGCAACGAAATCCTTGAAGCCCTGCAGGAACCCTTGTTCGGCATTGTCGGGGCTGTTAAAACCGCGCTGGAGCAAACGCCCCCGGACCTGTGTGCCGATGTCGCGGAACGCGGAATCGTACTGACTGGTGGCGGTGCCCTGCTGCGCGATCTTGACCGCTTATTGATGGAAGAAACCGGTTTGCCGGTCATTATTGCTGAAGATCCATTGACCTGCGTTGCCCGTGGTGGTGGCCGTATACTGGAAGTTATCGATAAGGAAGGGGCACAAATCTTCGCCCTCGACTAATTACCAAAGCAGGCGGCTCACGCCTGCTTTTTTAAGTAACATTCTTCTATATGCAGCTTGCGGGTCTTCTATGGCAGAATGCCGGTTTAATGTTTAACAACACCAACCGGGGCTAACATCAACCCACTGTTTCTCAAGGGACCATCCAACCTTACAAGACTGGTTACCGCAGTTGTCCTGTCAATTGTTTTGATGACACTGGACCACCGTTTTAACCAGCTGGAAAAGGTACGTGCCGGTATCGGGGTCGTACTGACCCCCATTCAGTACCTGGTACATTTGCCGATAAGCGGTTTCCAGTGGGTCAGCGGGACTTTTGCTACCCATAAAACCCTGCTCGAGGAAAACCATCGCCTCAACAGGGAATGGCATGAATTACGCGCACGATTGATGAAGTACGACGCCCTCGAAGCCGAGAACATGCGACTACGTGAGTTGCTTGATTCATCGGTTAAAATCGACGACCGGGTATTGATCGCCGAGGTATTACATGTCGAGATGGACCCGCTGAAGCGCCAGATTATTATCAACAAGGGCAGCCAGCACCAGGCATTCATCGGGCAGACCGTGATTGATGCTTTGGGAGTCGTTGGCCAGATAACCCAGGTGACGCCCTTCACTTCCACCGTAATGCTGATCACCAATCCTGATCACGCTATACCGGTACAGGTCGCAAGAAACGGCATCCGATCGATAGCCGTCGGTAGTCAGGAAGACTATCGGCTTGAACTGCCTTATCTGGCTACCAATGCTGATGTCAAAACCGGCGACTTGTTAATCACATCAGGCCTGGGAGGACGTTTCCCTTATGGCTACCCGGTCGCCGAAGTCTACCGTGTCGAGCAAGATGATATCGCCACCTTCTCCAATGCATATGCACGCCCTACCGCAAGACTGGACAGGCATCGGGAAGTACTCATGGTCTGGCAGGAAGACCCGGAGCTGGAAACCGCACCAGATAAGACTGAAACGGGTGAAGCAAAATGATGCTGGAAGAAGCTCATGGTATGCGCTATGTCGCGGCCAGCATAATTATTGCCATGGCACTGACCATCCTGCCGTTGCCGGAGTACATGACAATTTACCGGCCAGAATGGGTTGCCCTGGTGCTGCTCTACTGGATCATGGCGCTGCCGCAAAGGATTGGCGTCAATGTCGCCTGGATTCTGGGCATCTGTCTTGATGTTCTGAAGGGTGCTTTGCTCGGCCAGCATGCACTGGCGATGGCCGTGCTTGCCTACCTCATGCTGAGTCTATCACTTCGCATACGGATCTATCCTTTCTGGCAACAGTCGGTAGTGGTCGGTTTGATGCTGTTTATCTATCATGCGCTACTGTTATGGATTTACGACATGACAGGCACCATAGATCTCAACTGGCATTACTGGTGGCCGGTGATACTGGGCGCGTTACTCTGGCCGTGGATCTTCATTATTTTGCGTGACATCCGCCGCCGTTATCAAATCAGCTGACCCCGGCCTGCTGTTACATGGCATTGAGAACGCGCATCAAGGACTATCGCAGCGAAAACAGGCTGTTTGCCGTTCGCGCTATCCAGGCCATCGTGTTTGTTGCCATCCTGCTTGCTGCACTGATCAGCCGCCTGGTATTTCTCCAGGTCCAGGAACACGATACCTATGCAACACTCTCCAAGGAAAATCGGGTAAAACTGGTAGCAGTGGCACCGACCAGGGGCATCATCTATGACCGCAATGGCCTGATCATGGCTGAGAATCAGCCATCCTACAGCCTCGAGATCACCCCGGAGCGGGTAGCGAATCTTGAAAATACCATCGACGAAATTGCGCGCATTATCCCGATCGACAAGGTTGACCGTAACCGTTTCTATAAAATCAAAAAACGGCGCCCGGCATTTGAAGGCATTCCGTTAAAACTGAACATGTCGGATGAAGAAGTAGCCAAGATCGCTGTAGAACAGCATCGTCTGACGGGCGTGGACATCGCTGCCCGGCTGGTGCGCTCCTATCCGCATAAGGAACACGCAGTACATGCACTCGGCTACGTCAGCCGGATTAATGAAAAAGAGCTGGAGAAAGTTGATAAATCGAACTACCGCAGTACCAACCACATCGGTAAATCAGGTATTGAAAAACATTTTGAAGACATGTTGCACGGTTACGTCGGCGTTCAGCAGGTGGAAATCAATGCCCGTGGAAGAATCCTGAAGAAGCTGGAAAGCGTTGCGGCCAGACCAGGTAAAAACCTCTACCTGTCACTCGATTCCAGGCTGCAAAGAATCGCGGAACAGGCGTTGGGCGAAGAAAACGGGGCAGTCGTTGCCATTGAGCCCCGCACCGGCGATGTGCTCGTATTCGCCAGCTGGCCAGGCTTTAATCCCAATCTGTTTGTTAACGGCATTGACCATAAAACCTATAACACCTATAGCACCAGTGAGAACAGGCCATTGACGAACAGGGCACTTTACGGACGATACCCGCCCGGCTCTACTGTCAAACCTTTCGTGGGTCTGGCCGGACTGGAGAGCAATGTCATTGAACATGACCATTCTACGTTCTGTCCTGGCTATTACAGCCTGCCCGGGGATACACACCGTTATCGATGCTGGAAAAAACAGGGTCATGGCACGGTCGGCCTGAACAAATCCATCGTTGAGTCATGTGATGTCTTTTATTATGAACTTGCCCGCATGCTGAAAATCGACCGGCTGCATGACTATATGGTGCAATTTGGTTTTGGCGTGAAAACCGGTATCGACCTGTTGAGAACCGAGCATGAACCAAGTGGCCTTTTCCCTTCCAGCAGCTGGAAAAGGAATGTCAGAAATCAACCGTGGTACCCTGGTGAAACGCTAATTACCGGAATTGGCCAGGGCTTTACCCTGGTCACCCCGTTGCAACTGGCCGTTGCAACGGCAACCATGGCCAATCGGGGAAAACACATACAACCGCGCCTGGTCAACAGGACCCAGGATATTCGCAGTGGTAAAAACGAATTCGTGCCGATCAAGACTCTGAACCAGATCCCCATGGTGGAGGAGGAACACTGGGATGAAATCATTACCGCGATGAAAGACGTCGTACACAGCCCAAGGGGCACAGCGAGACGACTGAACAAGGACATTCCCTATACCATAGCTGGAAAAACCGGCACCGCTCAGGTCATTGGCATCAAGCAAGGTGAAGAATACGATGAAGAGAAGGTGCTTAAAAAACATCAGGACCATGCCCTGTTTATCGCCTTCGCCCCGGTCGAGGACCCCCGCATAGCGGTGGCCGTGATAGTGGAAAACGGCGGCCACGGTGGTTCCACGGCCGCGCCAATCGCTGGTGAGATCATCAAGGCGTGGCTAATGCCACAAATTGCGTCCGGCGAGCTGAGTCTGCCCGAACCTGAACCTGAAGAAAAAGCGGTTACTGATGAATAAACTGCTGCAACGCCTGCATCTTGACACCCAGTTACTGCTTGGTCTTCTGTCGCTGTGCCTGTTTAGCATTGTTGTACTGTATAGCGCCGGTGGGCAGGAGGTTGAGATCCTGATCAAGCAGGGGATACGCCTACTCTCCGGTCTGTTTGTGATGCTGGTAATTGCCCAGTTTTCGCCACAAATAATGCGTAGCTGGACGCCCTGGGTGTATGGCATCGCCCTGATTTTACTGATTGCCGTATTGACTCACGGGGTCCAGGCAAAAGGCGCACAGCGCTGGCTGGATGTCTTCGGCCTGTTTCGGTTTCAACCTTCTGAAATCATGAAGCTCGCTCTGCCGCTGATGGTTGCCCGCTTTCTTTCAGAGTATGAGTTGCCGCCACGCATTCCGCGGCTACTGGTCGCTGCCATATTAATCGGCGTCCCTTTTGGTCTGATTATCAAACAACCCGATCTGGGTACTTCATTATTAATTGCAGCATCGGGGTTCTTTGTGGTCTTTCTTGCCGGCATACGCTGGAAGTATCTGCTCAGCCTCGCGATTGCCGGTCTCGCCATGCTACCGCTGGCCTGGTATTTCGTCTTGCATGACTACCAGAAAACACGCATTTTAACCCTGCTGGATCCAGAGAGTGACCCGTTGAATGCCGGCTGGCACACGATCCAGGCAAAAATAGCTATTGGCTCCGGAGGTGTCTATGGCAAGGGCTGGCTGAATGGGACGCAATCTCAACTTGAGTTCCTGCCGGAACGGCACACTGATTTTATCTTCGCGGTTATTGGCGAGGAATTCGGGTTAATGGGCCTGCTGATCCTGCTGGCTACCTATCTTTTTATCACCGCAAGGGGGCTGTATATTGCAGCAAACGGTCAGGACACTTTTTCCAGGCTGCTGGCAGGCAGCCTCAGTCTGACATTCTTTATCTATGTCTTCGTCAACATCGGCATGGTAAGCGGCATTCTGCCAGTAGTAGGGCTGCCTTTGCCCCTGATCAGTTACGGGGGAACTTCTATCGTGACATTAATGGCAGGATTTGGAATGATTATGTCTATTGAGACACATAAAAAGTTATTCCGCCATGAAGACTTCTAGTTTTCTAAGTTGCTATTGACATTAATGCGTCATGTTTTTCGGTTTGATCCATTACCAAAAATAACTTCAAATTACTTACGACACACGGCTTGATATTTAATTTTATGAATACGCACCGCATACCGGTTTCGTCCGAAATGATTTATAGCTTGAGAACATGCGTGCTGATGGTTACAGCAGGCATCAATTACCGTTACATCACCCGCCTGCTGCTATCGCTATTGATTGCTGCACCGATACTGGTGAATCCGGCTTATGCAGGCTATGAAAAACGGGAACCCGTACAGCAGTTCATCGATATGATGGTGGAAAAACATGATTATAGCCGTCTGCAACTCGCGATATGGTTTCAGCAGGCGGTCAAACAGGAAGAAACCCTCAAATCACTGGATAAACCGGCAGAAAGTATGCCGTGGCATCGTTATCGCAAAATATTCATGACGGACAAGCGTATTAACGAGGGCATTCAATTCTGGAAAGAAAACCAGGAAACACTGAAGCGGGCCAATGAACTTTATGGTGTGCCCGCTGAAATTATTACGGCCATACTTGGCGTTGAAACCTTTTATGGCAAATACAAGGGCAAGTACCCCGTTTTCGACACCCTGGTCACGATCGCTTTTGATTACCCAAAAAGAGCCAAGTTTTTCAAGAAGGAACTGGAACAGTATCTCCTGTTAATCAAGGAAGAGGCGCTGGATGCGCGTGACCTGAAAGGTTCATATGCAGGCGCCATGGGTAAACCACAATTCATTTCCAGCAGCTATCGACACTATGCGATCGATTTCGATGGTGACGGCAAAAGGGACCTGTTGAACAATACTGCAGATGCGATTGGCAGCATCGCAAATTACTTCAGCGAACATGGATGGAAAAAAGACTCACCCATCGCAGTGACCGCCAGTTACAAGTCTGACCAGGCGTTTCCAGAATTTGATATGAAGCCGAAGCACACAATCAGTGAACTCAGCAAGCTTGGTATTTTTCCCTCCCAGCCAGTGCTGGCCTCCTTGACGGCTACCCCGATCAGGCTGGAACAACCCGATCATGGCGAGTACTGGCTGGGACTGGAGAATTTTTATGTAATTACGCGCTATAATCACAGCAATCTGTATGCCATGGCGGTTTACCAGCTTAGCCAGAGCATCAAAAATTCAATGCAGTAGTGTGACCATGTTTTTGACTATTAATACATTTAAATCAGTAAGTTACAGACCAGCGTCTATTACCCTGGGCGGTATCATTCTGTCGCTTTTGCTGTCCGGCTGTGGCGGCAGTGTCTCCAGCAAGGGCGGGAAATATTATGCCGATGATGGCCCGCCGGCAGACTACAAAGAAAACCACATCAAGCCCGATGCCGTGCCTAAAGTCGAGCCCAAAAGCCGGGGTGGCAACCCGGATTCGTACGTAGTCTTTGGCAAACGCTACCACGTAATGAAAAGCAGCAGGGGTTATAAAGAGCGGGGCATCGCATCCTGGTATGGCAAGAAGTTTCATGGCCGCCGTACATCTAATGGTGAAATCTATGATATGTATGCCATGACGGCCGCGCATAAAACCTTGCCTATTCCGTCCTATGTCGAAGTCAAGAACATCAGAACGGGTAAAAAAGTCATCGTGCGCGTTAATGATCGCGGTCCTTTCCATGACGGGCGCATCATTGACCTCAGCTATGCCGCCGCCCAGAAACTTGGGACAGCCGCAACCGGCACCGGGCTGGTAGAAGTAAGCGCTATTGACCCGGTGACCTGGCAGCAGGGAAGCAACACTGTTGAGGTTACCCATGTCGATCTGAAACCGGACAGGGCGGATAACAAGTCCAGGCTATACATCCAGCTGGGCGCGTTTTCACAAAAAAACAATGCTGCCGCAATGTATTCGCGGGCAAAGAAAAGCTCCCTGTACAAACCATCAATAGTTAATGGCAAAGACTATAATGGCAACTCTCTATACCGGGTACGTATTGGTCCATTCAACGGCATAGAACATGTCGACAGTATGATTGCCCGGCTGCTTGATGTAGATTTTGACGAGTTTCATGTGGTGATCGAATAAGAAATGGGATGATTTATTCCCGATTCATAGCTCATGAAGACAAAAATACTCCTGATAGATGCTGTACAAAAGCATCGGCAGGTCGTACGAGCATTTCTTGCTAAAACACATCCTGATATTGAGCTTGTCGAGCAAGACCCGCATAAAGATCTGGCTGATGACGCTCCGATTGACTGGCAGCAGTATTTCCTGCTGATTATTGATAATCAGCTGGGTGATCTCGATGGCCTTGACTGGGTCAAAAACCATTCCATGGAGAACGGGTTCCCGCCATTTGTCTTCCTTAGTTCCTCGATAGATCCTGATTCGACCGAGTCTTCCGCACAATCTCAACGAGGTATACAGCTGGGTGCTGATGCCTACCTTTACAAAAAGAATCTCAATTCAGATAAATTGAATGCCCATATCTGCAGCGCCCTGGAAAAAAGCGGCGCCTACTCTGCGCTGGCCGTGGAAGAGGACATG
>JBFFRZ010000064.1:0-11342 GCA_041572715.1 Gammaproteobacteria bacterium | reverse complement strand
TACTTGATGCCGAACAGGCAGGCAGGCATTACGGCCTGCGGTTACCCACGAAGGAGATTGAACCTTTCAGTGGGATGGATCATAAGCATCGTTGTCTGAAGGCACTGGCATTGTACCGGTTGGAACAGCCGTCATGAAGGCGGCTCATATCTGGTCATTACTGGCTGGTATACAGTTCGTAGCATTGCCACTGTACTGGCAGGTCCCGGTGCCATTGCTGATCGCGATCCTGATATTCACAGTCTGGGCTGGCCTGATCGCTCTTGAACGTACACAAAGACCAGCAAAATTTATTCGCATTATGTTGTTATTGCTTTGTATTGCGGTCATGACCGTATCTTACGGTACACTGCTCGGGCGTGAAGCAGGCACTGGCTTCCTGATATTGCTATCGTTTCTCAAGCTATTCGAGATCCAGAACAAACGCGATGTCTATGTTGTGGTGTTTCTCAGTTATTTCATTATTGCCACCAACTTTTTTCATAGTCAAAGCCCCTGGGTCGCGGTCTATGTGTTTGTCGTTGTTCTCTACCTGACTTCACTGCTGGTCAAGTTCAGTGACCGACTGGGTTCGATCAGTATCAGACAGGGGCTACGCATATCAGCCAGAATGCTGTTACAGGCCACACCGTTAATGCTGATTCTGTTTATCCTGTTTCCGCGCATACCCGGTCCACTGTGGGGATTGCCCAAGGATGCGACTACCGCTGCCACGGGTCTGAGCGAGGATATGTCCCCGGGTAGTTTGAGTTCACTGATTCAGTCAGACGAGGTGGCATTCAGAGTCAGGTTCCAAGGAGATATCCCGTTACACCAGAATATGTACTGGCGTGGCCCGGTGTTCACTGACTATGACGGCTGGACCTGGCGGGCAGGCTTTACCGATAACAAGGCGACTGCCAACCTGGTTGAGTCTGAAAACGAGCAGCAACACATCAGGTACACCGTGACCATGGAGCCGCATCAGCGTGACTGGTTGTTCGCGCTGGAATATCCGATCCAATTATCAGGTGGGGATTATCGTCTGAACCGTGAACTGCAACTGTTAAACAGGAACAAGATTGTTAATGTGTTTCAGTACACGCTGGTATCCGATCAAGAGGCACTTAATCTGGGTTTGACCGAGAGGGAAAGACGCAGAAACCTGCGGTTGCCTGACAGCCTTAATCCGCAGACAGTCGTCATGGCCAGGCGCTGGCTTGAGGAAGAAAATGGTGATGTCCGGGCTGTAACCAACCGCGCACTGTTTTATTTTCGTAACCAGCCATTCGTATATACATTGAATCCGCCCCTTCTGGGTAACGACGCAATGGATGATTTTCTATTCGAGACACGACGGGGTTTTTGTGAGCACTATTCCAGTGCATTTGTGTACCTGATGCGGGCCGCGGGGATTCCGGCCCGGGTGGTTACTGGTTACCAGGGAGGTGACAGGAATCCGGTTGATGATTACCTGATCGTGCGCCAGTCCAATGCCCATGCCTGGGCCGAGGTCTGGATAGAGGGTAATGGCTGGACCCGCGTAGACCCAACATCAGCAGTTTCCCCCGACCGCATCGAGAGCGGTATACAGAATGCTGTCGCGGAGCGTGAACTGCTGCCGGCAATCCTTGTATCCAACAGCTCGATATTGCGGCAGTTACAGTACCAGTGGGATAGTTTTAACAATCAATGGAATGAATGGGTGGTCGGTTTTGATCAGCATCGACAACGGCAACTGTTCCAGAAATTGGGTGTGCAGCAGACTGACTGGCAAGATTTGGTATTATGGCTCGTAATATCAATGCTGATTACCGGGGGTCTGGTGACATGGTGGGTCATTCGTCATGGTACCGGAGAACGTCTTGACCGTATTCGGGTGGCATATGACCGCTTTTGCCGCAAGCTGGCCAAAACCGGGGTTTCCCGTTTGATTAGCGACGGACCTTTTGAGTATTTAAATCGGGTGCAGGACAGGTTGTCCCCGGTAACTGCAGACAAGGCCAGTGAGATTGTCGACCAGTATACAAGAATACGTTATGGCAGAAATCAGACGGCCGAAGATATCAGGTCATTCATTAAATCCGTGAGACGTTTTCGCGTCAAGGCTTAGCAAGTTTGGACACCAGGGACAAGATTCAGCGGTTAAGAGAACAGATCAACCAGCATAATTATCGCTACTATGTGCTGGATGAACCATCGGTTCCCGATGCAGAATATGATCGATTGTTCCGCGAATTACAGGCACTGGAACAGGATAATCCTTCCCTGATTACCGATGACTCGCCGACACAGAGGGTTGGTGGTCAAGCGCTTACGGCGTTCAAAAAAGTCACCCATCGCGTACCCATGCTGTCGCTGGCCAATGCTTTCGCACGTGAGGAACTGGAAGACTTTGATCGAAGGGTCAGGCAGAAGCTCAAGCTTGACCGCGTGGTTTACGCGGTGGAACCAAAACTGGACGGGCTGGCTGTTACCCTGATGTATGAGCACGGCAAACTTGTGTATGGAGCTACACGTGGTGATGGCACGACCGGTGAAGAAATCACGGATAATCTGAAAACCATACACTCGGTCCCGTTACGCCTGGTCGGCAAACATCATCCCGCTACACTGGAAGTCCGCGGTGAGGTATTCATGCCCAAAGAGGGATTCAGGAAGTTTAACCAGCAGGCGGCGGGGCGGGGTGAAAAAACCTTTGTCAATCCGCGTAATGCGGCGGCAGGAAGCCTGCGGCAGCTTGATCCAAGAGTAACTGCGAAACGCCCATTGGATATTTATATCTATGCACTGGGGCAAGTTGATCAGGGCGCCCTTGCAGATAATCATGTGGATGTCCTGCATCAACTGAAAACCTGGGGACTGAAGCATTCTCCGTTACTTGAACGGGCGCAGGGCGTTGAAGGGTTGTATGCCTACTATGAAAAAGTTGCCGGTTTAAGGAGTACTCTGCCCTATGAAATTGATGGCGTTGTGTACAAGGTCAACGACTATTCACAGCAGCATCAGCTGGGCTTCGTTTCGCGCGCACCAAGATGGGCCATAGCACACAAGTTTCCTGCCGAAGAGGAAATCACGGTACTGCAGGATATACAGATACAAGTAGGGCGTACGGGTGCGCTCACTCCGGTTGCACGACTGGAACCGGTGTTTGTCGGTGGTGTAACCGTGACCAATGCAACCCTGCACAACATGGATGAAATTGATCGAAAGGATGTGCGTGTCGGCGACACAGTAATCGTCAGAAGGGCGGGTGATGTCATACCCGAGGTTGTGGCTTCAGTCCTGGAACGTAGAAACAACGGTGCAAGCAGGTTTGTTATGCCACAGCGGTGCCCGGTTTGTGATTCAAGTGTGGAAAAACTGGCCGACGAGGCGGTTTACCGTTGCACCGGTGGCTTATATTGTCCTGCCCAGCGCAAAGCGGCTATACGCCACTTTTCCTCGCGCAAGGCCATGGACATCGACGGCCTCGGTGACAGGATCATTGACCAGCTGATCGAGCAGTCACTTATCAAAACCCCGGCCGACCTGTATCGCCTGGACCAGAAAACCCTGGCTGGCCTGGAGCGGCTGGGGGAGAAATCAGCTGCAAACCTCATTGCAGCACTTGAGCAATCAAAAGAAACCTCGTTTGCCAGGTTCCTGTATGCACTGGGTATCCGTGAAGTCGGGGAGGCGACAGCATTGTCGCTGGCAAACCATTTCCAGACACTGGAGCAGTTGATCGGTGCCAGTGAAGAAGAGTTGATGGCGGTACCGGATATAGGACCGATTGTTGCAGCGCATATTCATAATTTTTTCGGCGAACCGCATAACCGTGATGTTATTCACCAATTGCTTGAGTCCGGTATACACTGGCCTGTATCTAAGAGGCCAGCAGCACAACCGCTGACAGGCCTGACATTTGTACTGACCGGAACGCTTACGCAAATGCCAAGAAATGAAGCAAAGCAAAAGCTGCAGTCGCTGGGTGCAAAAGTGGCTGGCAGTGTCTCTGCCAAAACAGATTACGTGGTTGCCGGGGACAAGGCAGGTAGTAAGCTGGACAAGGCGAATTCGCTGGGCCTGTCGGTCAGGGATGAGCAATGGCTTCTG
Source organism: Gammaproteobacteria bacterium (assembly GCA_041572715.1). Lineage (GTDB taxonomy): Bacteria > Pseudomonadota > Gammaproteobacteria > JAJDYQ01 > JAJDYQ01 > JAJDYQ01. The sequence goes on along the minus strand of JBFFRZ010000064.1, from coordinate 7,265 downwards.
CAATTGCTCGATAACCCGGAAAGCCTGTGATGATTTGCCGGATTACATTTGCGATATCAATTGCCCAAATATAAACAATGAAACGTCTTATTGAATACAGTGCAGCGAACTATATTGCCGTTCTGATTTTCATTGTTTTGCTAACAGCTGTTACCGGCTGGTTCATGCCGCAGCTGCAGATCGATGTATCTTCTGAAGGGCTGATGATCGCGGATACGCCGGAGCGCGCCTACTATGAATCCATCCTGAGGGAATATGGCAGCGATAATATTATGGTTGTCGTGATCAAGGATGATGATATTCAGTCAGTAAATAGTCTCGCCAGGGTTAAACGAATTGTTGACAGGATTTCCGCACTGGAATTTGTTCGGCGTACAGACAGCCTGTTCAGTGTAAAAAACATTCGAGTGGAAAATGACAACATCATATCTACACCTTACCTGAATCCGCTGCCTGCATCTGATGAAAAATCCAGCGAGATTTTTGCCCGTGCGAAAACCAATCCTTTTGTCTCTCGTAACCTGCTGTCAGATGACGGCAAGACAATGGCCATCAATATACATCTCGATGATATCAATCTCGGAGATCAGCAGGATGCCTATATAACCCGTTCTATAGAGAATATCCTGCAGTATTACGAGGCAGATTTTGAAGAAATCTACCAGTTTGGTCTACCATATGTACGTTCTGTCGTTGAGAAACAGATAGTTGATGAACAGGTCGTGCTGGTACCCCAGTCATTCCTGGTCCTGATCATCGTTTTACTCTTTGTCTTGAGGAACCTTAACGCTGGATTACTGCCATTAGCGACCTCGCTGACCAGTATCGTCTGGTTGCTGGGCCTGATGGCGATGATTGATATTCCGCTGACGCTTGTTACCGCAATAATCCCCATATTGATGATCATTATTGGTTCAACTGAAGATGTCCACCTGATCTCGGAATACCTGCTGGCCAAAAAAGCAGGAAAGAGCAGAAACGAGGCAGTGAAAATCATGGCAAGGCGAAAAGGCTTTGCCAGCCTGATGACGTTTCTGACATCCTGGTTCGGTTTTGCCTCTGTTGCAATCAATCCGCTTGAGGTGTTGCGGGAATTCAGCATCGTTGCCACCAGTGGCCTGCTTTTCAATTATCTGGTCACCATGATGCTGGTGCCTGCCTGGCTTTGTGTTTTCGGCTCGAAAAAATCCCGCAGTCTGGAAACGGGGAAAGCCTTGAGATTGCTCAATCCACTGTTGAACAGTATTTGTTTCATTGTCCATGAGCGTAAAGGCAAGACCCTTGCGGTCATCGGAATCATCACTGTCGTGTTTCTTTATGGCGCGTTTCAGATAAAACTGAACAACAATATCATGGGGTATTTTGAGGAATCCTCTCCGATTAAAATCAGGGCTCATGACGTGGCACATAAACTGGCTGGAGTCGAGTCTTTCATGATCGTACTTGATGCCGGAATTGAAGATACATACCTGCATAGTAGATATCTTCAGCAGATGCATGACCTGGCCAGATACATTGAAAGCCAGGAATACATCGAGAAGGCGCTATCGTTTGCTGATTATTTGACCGTAATGAATTCCGCGGTAAATGAAACCGGTAAGATCCGGCTTCCACGAGATGACTACGTCGTTCAGGAGCTTAGTCTGTTTATCGATCACGATGATGTGAAACAGTACATAGATCCCGATTACAGCAAGGCGATTATCCATGTTCGACATCACATAGACTCTTCTCATGTCTTCAAGCGGACCATGAACAATATCAATGAGTTCATCAATGAAAACATAGACAAGTCGATCGATGTTACGGTGACCGGAGAGTCAGTACTGATTAATGATGCGGCGGATAGTCTTGCGTTCGCCCAGGCTGTGTCATTGCTGTTGATCCTGTTTATCATTTTTGTCGTCGTTTCTCTTATCTTTGTAAATATCCATGCGGGCCTGTTATCGATTCTACCCAACATTTTTCCCGTGATTATCATGTTTGGGATTATGGGTTGGTTTGATATTCCACTGGATACAGGCACTGCGATGATTGCCGTTATAGCAATTGGTGTGATTATCGATAACACCATGCACTTTATGGTCCGTTATAACCAGGAATTAAATGATATTTACGATGAGGAAAGCGCTATAGTACGTACAATCAGGGCAGAGGCGCTGCCTATTATTTCCGCGTCGGTTGCTCTTGCATTGGGCTTCATTGTTATGACGCAGTCGGGATTTATGCCGATTGTATACTTTGGTGCTTTAAGTGCCGTCGTTATCATGGTTGCCCTGGTTGCCGAGTTTACACTCACCCCCATATTGTTGAGCAGTGTCAGACTGGTCACCCTGTGGGATATGTTATCGCTACACCTGAAAGATCAGTTGCTCAAAAACTGCAGGCTATTTGATGGCATGAGACCATGGCAGGTCAGAAAATTGATCCTTTTGAGCCGCCTGCAACACTATAAGAAAGGAGATCACATCATGCAGGAGGGTGAGCCGGCGTCAGAGATGTATATCCTGCTGGATGGCGCAGCCGATATCACCATTGCAGAACAGGGCGGGGTGAGAGTAATCAAGGAATCTCCCGAGCATGGCCGCCTATTCGGTATGATGCGCGTCAGTGATGAAGGTTTTCGAGGAACCAGTGCAATTGCGACCAAGGATTCAGATGTCCTCGTGATCAGCTGGCAAAGTATTGAACGTGTGGCACGGTTCTATCCCAGGATATCCTCCCTGTTCTTCCAGAACCTGTCCAAGATACTGGGTAATCGATTACTGGAAGAGTTCCAGACCGCCAAAGTCGAACCGGATAAAGCATGAAGGTTGCAGGTGGCACATAAATGAAAGGCATGGTACCGCCCGATAAGGGTAGCAAGGTCTCACAACACCGATATGCCGTGGTTTATGTGCCTCGACGCAACAGAAAGCGGTTCTCTGCTGGCGCCGTAGAGATATATGAAGATGAATCTCAGGCCAGGCTGAACGCACAGCCACAAAACAGTCGATATGCAGCGATCGTGCATGGTCCATCCAAGTCATCTGAAGGTCAGCTGCTGTACTATCTGATTGAATGGCTGGATAGCAAATAACGCATGGCAATCATCTGGCAAAAAAATGTCAATGGCGTTCTGCACGAAGTCAGGTCTGCCGGATCCAGTATGCGTTTATACACAGATGGGGTGTTCCATAGCCAGTTCAATCCCCATCATCCTGCAGGTGGACATGTATGGGATCTGCTGATGTTGCCAGCCTTTTTCCTGGGACCGGAAAAGATTCGTCGAATACTGGTGCTGGGTGCCGGCGGCGGTGCCGTGATGCGGCAGCTGAATTATTTTACACAGGCGGAGATTATTATCGGAGTCGATAACAATAGATGCCATCATAGCCTTGCCAGAAAATACTTTGGTATACGTGGCAGACCCTACCGCCTGATCATGGATGATGCTGTAAACTGGCTGTCCGAATATTCGGGTGATTCTTTCGACCTGGTTATCGATGACCTGTATGGTGAACACGAGGGCGAACCCAGCAGGGCAGTTGAGGCAGATGCAGGCTGGTTTGTTCGCCTGTATCAGCTGCTGTCAAAAAACGGCGTATTGGCCATCAATTTTCTGGATAGACAGCATCTGGGCAAATCTGGTTGGACAGTCAGTGCGGACATCAGAGAATTATTTGCTTCTGCTTTCAGGCTAAGTATGGATAATTACGAAAATATTATCGGCGTATACTGCAAGGCCCCGGTAATCAGGGCCGAGTTCAAAAAACGATTGCAACAATACCCGGAACTGGATCAACGCCGTAAAACCTGCAAGTTGAATTACACAATGAGGGCGCTGGCTTAAATGTTTGATCTCATGCTGGTACGACATGCCAAGTCAGATTGGCACGCGAGAAAAGAGGATTTTGAACGGCCCCTGAATAAACGTGGGGCCGAGGATGCCAGGCGCATGGGAAAATATTTACAGGAGCAGGGCCTGGTTCCGGATTGTATGGTGGTGTCCGGAGCAAAACGCGCCAAGGAAACCGCACAACTCTTGCTGGATGCATTTTCACTCCGTAATGACAATGTCATTTATGACAAGGAACTCTACCTTGCAGACTGGGAGACACTGCTGGAAATTATTCAGCTTTATGCCCGTGACAACCAGCGCTTGCTGGTGCTGGCGCACAATCCGGGCATGGATGACCTCGTCAGTTATATTTCCAGTGAGCCACCTGCATTGTCGGAAAGTGGCAAGCTGATGGTAACCTGCGCAGTAGCCGGGATTTCCTTTGACCAGGTGAAAGATGTTGGTAAAAAGGGCGCGGGTAAACTGCAGTTCCTGTTACGACCCAAGGAAATATTCTAGATCGCCCTCGCAGTCACTTTCACCGGTAACCAGCCCCTGAAAACCTGGACCTGAAAGTTGAACAGTTTCTTTACCATCTACCTCTCACTCTGGATCTTCGCTTGTATTATTGCAATAGGGATGACTTATCGCCTGCGTGCAGTTATCGATATCACAGGTCAGTCCTATCGACGCTATTTGTTCATGCCGTGGAAGTGGGTCAGCTTTACAGTAGCGACATTAGGCATGACAGTAATCGCGCCATACACAGGCGACCCGACGTGGGATTATATCGATGCACTGTTTATGTCCGTATTGACCTTTCTCACAGCACCATGGTCGATCGGCATACTTTACCTGTGGATCACAGGTAGGAGACCAGCCTCGTTGGCATATATTGCACTATGCTGCTGGCTGTTTTCAGCAAGCTGGTCGTATGATCTGTATATATTGATTCGTGATGGAGAATATCCTCATACATGGTGGAGCAACCTGCTGCTGTCATCAGTGCTCTACGCCTGCGCAGGTTTGATGTGGAATCTGGAATATCAAACCCGTATTGGTGTGATTTTTGGTTTTATGCGGGATGACTGGCCAGCACCAACAGCCGAAGATCAATTCATCAGGATTTTCTGGTTTGCATTACCTTTCATGATCCTGGTTGCGTTACTGATCCTGGCCTTTGTCATACCTGTACCGGGCCTGTCCGGGTAGTTACTTTTCAGCCGGGGGCGCGTCATCTCCCCATATTTCCTGCAGCCTTTGATCACGGCCGCAGCGCCAGCGGTAATATTTGTATTGTACCGGGTTTTTCTTATAGTAATCCTGATGATAATCCTCTGCCGGATAGAACTCGGTAGCCTTGTCAATTTCTGTGACAACCGGTTTTTTGAGTCTTTCCTGAACACGTTTCAATGAAGTCGTGGCGGCAGACTTTTGTGCGTCATTCAGGTAATAGATACCCGAACGATACTGGGTTCCGTGATCACAAAACTGTGCATTCGCGGTTAGCGGGTCGATGTTTACCCAAAAGACCTCCAGTAGTTGCGCATAACTGACTTTCGACGGGTCGTAGACTATCTTGACAGCCTCTGTATGGCCTGTGCTTCCGGAAGAAACCTGCCTGTAGGTCGGGTTCTTCAGATGGCCGTCGGTATAGCCCGATGTCGTGGATATTACGCCATCCAGTTTGTCATAAGGACCTTCCATGCACCAGAAACAGCCACCGGCAAAGATAGCCTCCTGATAGCTTTTTTCAGTTGCCGCAAAAGCGGTCGTCGAGATCAGAATACCCAGGGTGAGCGTGGCGAGTAATTTATGTAGTTGCATGGAGGTCTCCGTAGGTCACCCGTACTATGACCGCAGTCGCGCTGATTGGTTCAGTACCAGGCGTTAACCAATCGCCAGATAATCGCGCCCCGGGTGAAAGCCATTGTCCTGCAGCCAGCCTGACAGCTGATCACGGGCACCGTGGCTGGCGATATAGATCAGCATGAAGGGGTTGAGGTCGCGGTGTTCAACAATCCATGCCGGTTCCGCTACGGTAACGCCCAGGAGTTTGTTGCCAATCTTCGCAGGATCGATATCTATCCAGACATGGGGTGAGAATCCTCGCTCTATCATCAGATTGGCACGCTTTCTGGTTTTCCTGCCAGCACCGCAGTACACCAGTGGCCTGCCTTCATGCAGGCGTGTATCCCGGGCGAGATAGTCTGCGCGTACCCTGTCAAAAGCGGTACGGCTACAGGCGGGTGATGTTCGCGTATAACGTTGCAAACTGTCGCGCCAGTAAAACAGAATTTCCGGAATCTTTTCGAACCGGTATCCGGCATGCAGCGCGCGCAGCCAGAATTCATAATCCTCTGGAACTTCTCCCTTGCGATATTCGCCCAGGGCTTTAAACATTGATTTGCGGAAGATTGCAGTAGGATTGGTCAATGGCATTTCGACGTAGCATTGATGCTGAAAGTCCTGTTGTGTCAGCACACGATTCTGCCAGTTGATGTATTCCAGGAATCCATCTGTGATGATCTCTTCAGGAAACAGCTGGGCCTGGCAGCTGAGAACATCAACTTCAGGATGAGCAGCGAGATATCGCCACTGTATTTCCAGTTTGTCCGGATGCATGATGTCATCTGCGTCCATCCTCGCAATCCATGGAGCGGAAGCAATGCTTAAAGCAAAATTAAGCGCATCGACCAGGCCTTCCCCTGGGTTATCATATAGCCGGAAACGGTCATCCTGCATTGATGAAAGGATGTCGGTCGACTCATCCCGGCTGTGGTCGTTAACCGCAATGACTTCAAAATCCCTGAATGTCTGATCAAGAATTGACTGTATGGCCTCGTTAATCGTACTGGCGGCATCACGATACGGCAGGATGAGAGACAGTAATGCCATTAAACGGAGAGATGGCTGATTACGCTGTACAAATTATCAACCTCGGTGATGGCCGGCTTAATATTTTCAGGCCAGGATTGCTGGTAACGATTCATCCAGATGCTGTGGAGACCGATCTGCCTGGCAGCTTCTATGTCGGTTTCCGGGTCATCGCCTATATGCAGGGTTTCTTCGGGAGTTGTGTGCGCGAGTTTCATTGCCTCGGTAAAGATTGCCGGGTCCGGTTTTGCTGCACCCACTGATTCTGCGGTCAATGCATGTCTGAAATAGCCTGAAACGGGCGTCCTGGACAGCTCAACGTTTCCATTGGTTACAGCGATCAGGTAGTAACGCTTGCCCAGCTCCTCGAGTGCCGGGATAACATCTTCAAATGGCTCCACCTGGTTGCGGGCATTACGGAAGATATCAATAGCCGGTTGCGCCAGTTCTTTATCATAGCCAAACTGAATCAATAACATCTGCAGTGACATTTTACGCGTCAGTGTGAGATTGTATGCAATATCTGGATGTTGCCGGGCTAACGATCTGCGATGTTCTCGCAGTGATT
>JBFFRZ010000063.1:0-11365 GCA_041572715.1 Gammaproteobacteria bacterium | reverse complement strand
GTCCAGCGAAGCCGACCATCAAGATCAACCCTGAAGTTATTACGGGCGGTAGCATCCAGCAAGTCCACCTCACTGTACTGCTTATCAAGTCCGGCTTGCATCAGCTCGGGATGAGCCTCATCGATAAGGCTCAGCGCCTGCTGTAAACTTAACGGATCCGGTAATGGCGTAACTTCATTTGCTGCCAGGGGCACGGTGAACAGCAGTGCCAGAAACAGTGGGATGTGCTTCATGCTCGCGCTCAATTAGCCGGCCCTTTCAGACTTTTTCCTTTCTCTTTTGTACTTCGTAAAACTGGTGTTCTTGTAATGCCCATCGGCGACAAAATCAGCCAGCCATTTAAACTCCTGTGCCGTTGGAGTTGCACCGATATAGCGGGTGATACGTTTACCCCCCAGATCAAAGAATGCAATGACCGGGGTAGCGCGCACGCGCTGAACCTTGACCGCGTAATCCTTCTGGGTCGTATGATTGCCTTCAAAATCCACGATTTCCAGATCACCTTCGATGTCATGTGCAAACAGCAAAAATCGCTCACGAAAATACTGCTGCACATTTGGCTGATTCATGATCGTGGTTTTCATTCGGTGACAGAAAGGGCATTCATCCTGCTCGAAGAAAACCAGGATTGCCGTCTTGCCCTGCTGTTTGGCATTTTCCAGCTCCTCTTGATAGTCACCGAATGATTCATTGAAAAAAAACTTGTATGGGTCTCGCGGCGCCTCGGATGAATAAGTCAACGTGGCTGCTCCCAGAAACCAGCCCAAAACAACCCACATTAGTATTCGATTACCACGAATCATGATGTTTTCCTCTAAAGCTGTGACGCGATAAATGACCGCAGAACTTCCCCGTCCACAGGACCCATCCAGGACTTGACCAGACGACCTTCTGGTGACACGGCAAAGGTACTTGGAAGCCCTTTCAACGGTTCAAAGGGTACCAGTGGTACGCTGCCGATTCTGAGCACGGGATAATCTATAGCAAACTCATCAATTGCCTGCTGCAGCTGTTCAACCGTCAATTCTTCGAAGTTGATGCCGATGACAACGATATCCTGGTCGCGGTATTGCTGATGAAAACGCTTCAATTCAGGTATTTCCTTGATGCATGGACTGCACCAGGTGGCCCAGAAATTGACGATCACCCACTTGCCCTGGTAGTCCGAAAGGCGATGTAGCTTTCCCTGCACATCCTGTAACTCAAATGCAGCTGGCGCATCGTGAGTATTCTCAATGAAGCTGGCAGCCGATGCGCTGGATGCATATGCATAAGCACCAAGACCGAACAAAAATACAAATATGAAAATTCTCATATGGCAACCGTCGCTACTTCGTTTCTACACGCCCGGTAACTTCAAAGTCCTCCTGTTCCTCCGGGGAATATTCCGGAATCAGGCGATGAACATGGGATCCTTCATCGGGGTGATTATCTGTTTCAGGTGCGCTTTTGTACAGTGACTTCAGGGAGCAGGCCATATCGTCTTCAATCTGCCGGTCAATGTCGACCAGCACTTCGGCAAGCCGCTTGCTCCAGCCATCAAGATCAGTCCACTTGCCTTCCGGTTCGGGCAGGCTGTAATCACCACTTCGATAAAGATCAAGCAAGGTCATTTCATCCAGGTCATAGACAAGCATCCAGCGTCGATCGGTGGACTTGGCGATGAACCCGGCTTCATTCAGATCGAGCAAGACATCATGCAGGTTTTCCTCGTCAACCGTCGGCATCATCTTGAGCATATCGCTGACACGCAGGGATTGTCCATGATGCTGCGCTCGCCACATGTATCCCAACACCCTGACCGCAAGCACGAACTTGACCTCGCTGGCGTCCCAGTTCACCTGGGTTTCATCGCGGTAGACATCAAGACAGCAGGCAAACTCGGCCCCCAGCAACACTACCAGCCAGGAGACATAGACCCAGACGAGAAAGATCGGAATTACTGCCATGGCACCGTAGATCGCTTCGTAGGTAGGAAAGGTCGTCACGTACCAGGCAAAGCCCCGCTTGGCGGTTTCAAACAGGATTGCGGCAAGCACGCCACCTGCTACTGCGTGTATGAACCGCACACGCCGGTTTGGCACCACCAGGTACAGCAGGACAAAAGCAACCGTCTCCAACGCATATGGCGTCAGCGCGAGAATGGCTTTCCTGCCACCAAAAGGCGATGCTGCTTCGTCAATAAGCGGCAGTGAAACCAGGTAGGAAGTCACGCCAATGCCGGCACCGACAAGAATCGGCCCCCAGGTAAGTACCGCACCATAAACCAGGAAACTTGCCTTCCTGCTTCGTTGTGATCGCACCCGCCAGATCCGGTTAAGGGAGGCGTCTATTGTTGCCATCATCATCAGTGCAGTTAATATCAGCACCCCAAGACCCGCGGCGGACATTTGTGATGCCTTGCCGGCAAACTCCTCGATATGCGCCTGGATGACTTCCTTGGAGGCCGGTACAAAATTCACAAAAATGAAATCAAGGATATCTCCAGAATGATTTTTCAGATCTGCAAAAATAGCCAGAAACGACAGGCCAACTGCGAGTAGCGGAACCAGCGATATCAGTGTTGTGTAGGCCAGCGTTCCGGCGGTATGCGTACCACGGTCCTCGATAAACCGCTGCAGCATAAAACGTATGAAGCGACCTGCGTAATATAGCTTTGAAATCATGATCATCCGGATCAACTGACATTAAGCGCAGTATATCCGCAGGGAGGGTTAAAGTCTCTCAAGCCTGTTCGCGGGCAACCAACCGCCGGTCGCCTGCAGTGGCCTGAAATCTTCACTATTCGTGACCCACAAAGCCACCGCATACCTGCTCGCCTGTTTTGCTTTCACCGCCGGCAACTCGACCTGCCATTGCCCCGTGTGCGATCGATGCGTTTCATGCGCAAGCACGACAAATTCCTGCGGCAGTGTCTTGCCTGCATTTTCACCTGTAGCCACCGGTTGACGAATGCCGAATCCCAGTATGGCCATATTCAGTTCAAGTGGCTGTCCGGATGCCGAATACATTACATTAACGCGATTGTTGCTGATGGTTACATCCAGTTTACCTGTTGGTGACTCTTTCCCAGGCAATTGGTCCCTGCTGAACCAGCCTTTCCACTCCCCACCGTTAACCACGAAGCCGGGCGTATAGACGGCGCTGACCTGGCCTTTGCTGCGATATCGCCTCTGCCGGTCGGAATACTGAGGCAAGGCATAGGGATCACGCCAGCCAAGGTAATCCCAGTAATCCACGTGAAAAGCAACGGGAACAACCTGCTTCCACAGGCGATCGTCATCAGTAAACCTGTTCAGCCAGGATTCTGCTGGCGGGCAGCTGGAACATCCCTGGGAAGTGTATAGTTCAAGTAGCGTGACTTGCCGGTCACCACTGCTGAAATTCAGTGATGACTCAGCCTGCGCCTCAAACAGCCCTATCAGGCCCAGGCAAAGTAGTCCAGGTAACCATCTGTGCAACATAATTATCTCCGGTCAGATTAGCATTGAAGCACGCTCCCGATCAGCTGATGGCCACAAGCCATTCATCAAAGCGCATCCTCGTACCTGTTGAAGACTGGTAAAATGCCAGGAAGTTCATATTGGGGAAGTCATTTGAATATTCTGGTCCTGTATTACACAAAGCATGGAACAACACGCGAAATGGCCCGCCTGATCGGGCGTGGTGTCGAGGAAATCGAAGGTGCGCAGGCCGTGATCAGGACGGTACCCGGGGTCTCAACGGTGTGTGAAGCAGTAGCAGACAGCATTCCCGAAGAAGGTGACCCCTATGCGACGCTGGATGATCTCGCTGCCTGTGATGGGCTGGCAATCGGCAGCCCCGCCTACTTCGGGAACATGGCAGCACCCCTGAAATACTTTCTCGATACCACCGTCGGGCTGTGGTTCGAAGGCGCACTGATTGGCAAGCCTGCCATGCCATTTACTTCCACGGCCTCACTGCATGGCGGCCAGGAAACGGCGCTGATCAGTACCATGCTACCGCTGTTACATCATGGCATGGTGATCTGCGGCCTGCCTTATGAAAATGAAGAGCTGAGTAACACCAGAAGCGGCGGCACCCCTTATGGCCCAAGCCGCCATGCGGGCACCCGTGGGGAAATCAGTATCAGCACGGAAGAAAAACAGCTTTGCATCGCAGCAGGGAAACGGCTGGCCACATTGGCCCTGAAACTGGCTACCTGATAAAAAAGCCGGCTGCTGCCGGCTTTTTATTCCGTTGCTACGGTCGTTTATCGTTTCAGCTTGGTCAGCGTTCTCGGTGACCAGTAACCGTCGGGCTTGTCTGTGTTGTATTTGACGACATCACGTGGAATATGGGCCCAGGTCTCCTTACCGGTCACCAGGTCTTTACCATACCAGGATTTCCAGAATAGTTTGCGAGGATCCTTGAACTCGGCAGACAACTCTCCCCAGTCCCGGTCAAGTGTCTTGACCATTTTACCATCCTTGAAATACTCGGTTCGATAGTCACCGAATGTTTTGGTGTCGATATAGTTAATGCGGTAGTCATACCACCAGTTCTTGAATTTGGTCGTACTTTTCACCTTGTAAACCAGTTTGCCTTTATGCTCACATGGCTCTGAGGTCGGCAGATCACGTGTGTAGCGGTTACGTTGGTTTTTAGGAATATCCATGAAGCCGGAGCAGAAGGTAAAGGCCTCTTCACCAAGCAGTTCATGGTCCTCATTTTCCGGCTTTCTCAGGGCAACGTCACCGAAGGTAAAAACTGTGCCGCCCCAGTCATCATCATGCGCAGGTTGCGCAAATCGACGAATTTTCCTCAATGCCGGCAGGTAGATCATGTAGGACTGGGTTTTGGCTTCGTCTTCATAATCCGTGATCAGAAACCCGGTTGCCTTGAGTTTGCCCGAGCCAAAAAACGCGATGTCACGCTGTCTGATCTGGCCATCGTCATAATTGTTATTGATATGACGGGTCACGGTCATCGTATTGGGTGTGTCACCCTCGGTCCGGTTAACGATCACGGTAACACTCTTGGCACCCAGGCTTTCAATACTGAAATTCTTGAAGCCGTAGAAGTGATTCAGGAAATACACCTGATCAATGATCTGCTCTGCAGTTAGTTTATCGCTCGTGGGATAGGGCAAATCCTTTGGCGGTCTGGCTTCGGCCTGAAATGCCGTAAACGCCAATGCAGCTGCTATGAAAATAGTCTTAAATGAATGCGTCCTATGCGCGGTTATTATCATCTCTCACCTCTATGATCCAGGAGTTGTCATTTTTTTTATGGTTTAGTACTTATAGTCATTAATTATTGTACTGCCGGCCACACTCAAAAATCCTTTATATCATAATGGGTAAATTCAGTTCAACCTTGGCTGAAGAATATGTTAGTGGGCGATAATCTAGTGCTCTTATTGCGAGCGCTGGCTGAGAACCTGTTTCGCAAAAGGTATGGTGATTTTACGCTGGCTACGGAGTGATTCCCTATCCAGCTGCATCATAAAGGAGGCCAGACTTGGCATATCCCGCGGCATATGTGTCAACATCCAGCTGATCACCTCATCCCCCAGTTCCAGCCCCCTTCTGGCCGCATCATCACGTAAGTAGCTGATTTTATTTTCTTCGTCCGGTAATTCCAGCGCGTACTGCATGCACGCAGACAAACGGGAAACCAGGTCTTGTAATTCGAAACCAGCGTCCTCCAGTGGGCTGCGGCTAGTAAAAACAAATGAATGACCGGAATCCCTGATCTCGTTGATCAGGCCAAACAGCGCCAGCTCAAGCTCGGGGTTAGCAGCAAGCAGATGAATATCATCAATGCAGACAAGCGCCCGGCTGGAGAGCCCATCAAATACGGCGGAAGAAAGAACGGGCAGGTGTTCCAGGGGCAGGTACATGGCATCTTCCGCACGGCGACTGGTTGCCTGCAGAAGATGGGTTTTTCCGGAGCCCGTGGTTCCGCTGATCAGTATCATCTGCCCGTTGGCCTGGTTCATGCTGGCCAATACACCAACCAGCTCCCCGTTGTTACCCTGAACGAAACGTTCCAGGGTAGCCTCATCGCGCAGGACGATGTCTAATGGTAACTGCTCTCCCACGTGCTCAGGGATTCAGGCCAAATACAAGCTGATCGATAATGTTGTCCCGGGCATAAAGCACCCGACCCAGCCCGATCACCTGCAATACGGAGGCAAAGTCTGCCCGGGTATGCAGCCGGAAGTTGACCCGTTGTTTCTCTACACCGATAACATCAACATTTGAGACAACGCTGAGTGACTGCAGGTAGTTGAGGCTGCGGGCATAATCTTCGGCGCCGTTAATATCATCAATCGCCAGGTCAATGTACTGCTCGCCATCAACATAGGAATAGCTCGCAAACTGGGTGGCGATCCGGGTCGCCAGCGGGTCTATTCCCGCATGGATAATATCGTCCAATGGCCCGGGCGCAGTGGTCACCACCCGCTCACTTTCTCCTGCCAGTTTCCAACGCCCTCGCCACAAACCCGCGTCGGTGCGCTGCAGGTAACCCGTCAGCACATAATCGGTGCCGTATTTTTCCGAGGCAAGGCTGATCGCCTCGGCTTGCATGGTCGCCAGCACGTCAGGATTAATCACACTGCTTTCCTGCAGGTCCATGATGGGCAACACAATCGGTAACCCACGTTCACCGGCCACTTGCTTTATCAGGGACATGGCCTCGTTCGCACTGCCCTCGGCCAGTACTTCCCGACCGGCAGTATCTTCAATACCAATCCAGACCAGGGTTGCCGGGCGTTCTTCCGGCCAGACCGGCAATTGCGCGTCCCTGATCAGCCTCTTTACACTGTCAGGACTCAGTTTTGCCCATAGCTGAAGTTGCCGCACGCCATTCTCCTGCCTTGAGTCATAACCAAACTGCTCCACCATGTGTTCTATGGAACCCGCCTGGCTTATTAGTGAAGATGGCAGTACGCTCTGTCCGGAGACCTTGGTCACTACCTTTTTCAGGATTTCACTCAACGCGGCACCACGGCTGGATGGGTTTTGATCGGCTACCGGCACCGAAGCCTCATACAGGTGATCGACCTGAACCGCATGAAGCGGCATGGAGTACAGCCCCATAATGGCAGATAGCAGGGCCGCAATCAGGCCGGGCCGATGAATTATGTTCACTGGGACTTCCTGTTGTTATGCAAATTAGTGATGTGAGACATCGCAGACAGTGACCTTGCGACTCGGCATATCGTACAATACCCTGTCCCACTTTTCCCATATTCCCATGACAGAAGCCAAAGAAAAACTAAGTTACCGCGATGCCGGTGTAGATATCGACGCGGGCAATGCACTCATCGACCGCATCAAGCCGCTCACCCGTGCGACCATGCGCCCTGGTGTGTTAACCGATGTCGGCGGCTTCGGCGGTCTGTTCGGCATAGACACCAGCCAGTATCCGGAACCTGTTCTGGTATCCGGCACTGATGGCGTGGGCACCAAACTCAAGCTGGCCTTCGAACTTGAACAGCACGACACAATTGGTATCGACCTGGTTGCCATGTGCGTGAATGACATCATTGTACAAGGAGCTGAACCGCTATTCTTTCTGGATTATTTCGCGACCGGAAAGTTATCGCTGCAACAGGCGGAAGACGTCATTCGTGGTATTGCCGAGGGCTGCAAGCAGTCCGGGTGCGCATTACTGGGTGGAGAAACGGCTGAAATGCCCGGCATGTACGAAGCGGGCGAGTACGATCTTGCTGGCTTCAGCGTTGGTATCGTCAACCGCCCGGATATAATTGATGGCAGCCTGGTTGCAGCCGGTGACCAGATCATCGGGCTGGCTTCCAGTGGTCCGCACTCAAATGGTTACTCCCTGGTACGCAAAGTCATCGACCATGGGCAACATCAACTGCAGCAGGAATTTGCAGACAGTACGTTAGGCCAGACACTGCTGGCGCCAACACGAATCTACGCTAGCTCATTACTTGCCCTGAAGCAGACCGTCAATATCCATGGCATGGCCCATATCACAGGTGGTGGCCTGCTGGAGAACATTCCGAGAGTTATGCCGGCAAACACCACCGCCAGTATCAGCACGGGTAGCTGGCAATGGCCGGAAATTTTTCGCTGGTTGCAGCAACATGGCAATGTAGATACCCGTGAGATGTATCGCACGTTCAACTGTGGCATTGGCATGTGCGTGATTGTCAGCCCGGACGATGTCGACAAGGCCCTGGAAAACCTGGCCAGACAGGGTGAATCTGCATGGATCATTGGAGAAATCATCGATTCAGATCAGCATGATCCGCAAGTGATATTTGTCGATTGATCAAGTTCGGATCTGTCTGTGTCATTAGCACCCTGTAAACTGGTGGTACTGCTGTCGGGCAACGGCAGCAACCTGCAGGCGATCATTGATCGCATCGAGGACTCATCCCTGCAAGCAACCATCGCAGGTGTTATCTCTGACCGGGCTGACGCATACGGCATTACGCGCGCACAGCAGCAGGGAATCCGCACAGCCATTGTGACACCCGCTGCGGATGAACAGCGCGAAGCCTATGACCTCAGGTTACAGGATGAAATTGATGCACTGCACCCCGACTGGATTATCCTCGCCGGTTTCATGCGCATACTCAGCGATCGCTTCGTCAACCATTACCTGGGTCGAATGGTGAACATACATCCGTCGCTACTGCCCAAATACAAGGGGCTAAACACCCATCAGCGAGTACTGGACGCAGGTGAGGTCTTGCATGGGGCCAGCGTTCATTTTGTCACAACTGACCTGGATTACGGGCCAGTGATCATGAAATCACAGTTGGCCGTCAATCCGTCTGAAACGGCCGATGACCTGAAGCAAAGAATCCATGCACTGGAACACCGGCTCTTCCCCCATGTGATCGGACTACTTTGCCAGCAACGTGTAATTTATACTGACGGTGTGATTCATCTGGATCACGCATTGATCAACGAGCCACTCAACCTGGACACACAGACCAATCACTCATGACATCAAGGTTCGCCACACTGTGTTTTTTTATGCTGGCGCTATGCCATGCGCCGCTATTGCTGGCCATTGAAAACCCGCTAAAACCCTTCAGCGTCGAATATATAGTGGAACAGGACCAGGAAATCATTGCCAGAACGTACATTTCACTGCAGCGTATCGGCGATAACCGCTGGCGCTATCACAGTAACTCTGTCCCAACGGGTTGGCTGGCCACAATGCTGGGCGTGGAAGTAACCCAGGAAAGTGAATGGACCTGGAATGACCATATCGTGACACACCGTTTTCGATATGATCGTGGAGGCAAGGAAAAACATGTGCACCTGATATTTGACTGGGAGCAAATGAAAGTTACCAACGTAATCAATGGTGACCCATGGCACATGAAAATTCCGCCAGGCACGCAGGACAAATTCAGCATCAATCTCGCGTTAATGGCTCATCTGTCCCAAGGGGAAACCGACATCAGTTTTCCGGTAGCCGATGGCGGCAAGCTGAAAACCTATGACTTCAAGGTGCTTGGCAAGGAAACCATCAATACTGCGCTGGGCCAGCTGAACACCATCAAGCTCTCGCGAAACAAGCGTGGTCGCACGGGCAGACAGGCAACCCTGTGGCTATCGCCCGAGCTTGGTTACCTGTTGGTCAAAATGGAAAAAGCGGACAAGGATGATGAAATCGCAACCATGAGCATACAGGCCATCAACTAAACCCAGTAAATGATTATGCCTTGGGTAATGTGACGCCGACTTGTCCCTGGTATTTCCCGCCCCGGTCTTTATAAGAAGTTTCACAAACCTCATCAGACTCAAAAAACAACATCTGTGCGACACCTTCATTCGCATAGATCTTGGCGGGCAACGGCGTCGTATTTGAAAATTCCAGGGTAACGTGCCCTTCCCATTCCGGTTCAAGCGGGGTGACATTCACGATAATGCCACAGCGTGCATAGGTCGACTTTCCAAGGCAGATGGTCAGTATGTTTCTGGGTATCTTGAAATACTCCACGGTTCGTGCCAAAGCGAAAGAATTCGGCGGAATGATACAAACATCACCTTTGAAATCGACAAAACTGTTTTCAGAAAAATTCTTCGGGTCGACAATTTCCGAATTGATATTGGTAAAGATCTTGAACTCATCGGCACAACGTACATCGTATCCATAGCTTGAAGTGCCATAGGAAATCAGGCGACCGCTCTTGTCACAATGACGCACCTGGATTTCCTCAAATGGGGAAATCAGGCCGTGTTGCTGGGCCATGCGGTTAATCCATTTATCCGATTTGATTGACATTTAATCCTTGCCCTCGATGCCTTGCACCTGTTGAGTTACCAGGTCAAAACGCATGGTGGTGGTGAGTTCTATGTTTAACAACGTATCGCGCCAACCGGGGCAGACCTAGTTGTTTTGTATGACGATCTTGGGGAAGCGCTGTGCATACGACTTGGCCTTCAGGCTCAGTTTCGCTGCCGCCCGCCGGGCAATCTCACGGTAAATCTGGCTGATGCGTGCATCCGGTTCCGCCACTACCGTTGGCTTACCCGAATCCGTCTCTTCACGGATGCGCATGTCCAGCGGCAACGCCCCCAGAAAATCCACGTCCTCTTCTTCAGCCATGCGGATACCACCGCCCTCACCAAAGATCGGCTCCTCATGACCACACTCGGAACAGATGTGCAGGCTCATGTTCTCCACAATGCCCAATACCGGCACTTCCACCTTCTCAAACATCTTCAGGCCCTTGCGCGCATCCAGCAACGCAATGTCCTGCGGTGTGGTCACGATAATCGCACCCGATACCGGCACCTTCTGCGCCAGCGTCAGCTGAATATCGCCCGTGCCCGGCGGCAGGTCAATCACCAGGTAATCCAGGTCCTGCCAGTTGGTGTCCTTGAGCAGCTGTTCCAGCGCCTGTGTCACCATCGGGCCCCGCCAGATCATCGGTGTGTCTTCTTCCACCAGGAAACCGATCGACATGGTCTGCAGGTGGTAGCTCATCATCGGTTCCAGGGTCTTGCCATCCGGTGAGTCCGGACGACCCTTGATGCCCAGCATGCGCGGCTGTGACGGCCCGTAGATATCGGCATCCAGGATGCCGACCTTGGCGCCTTCGATTGACAGCGCCAGCGCCAGGTTCACCGCCGTGGTGGATTTACCCACGCCGCCCTTGCCGGAGGCTACGGCGATAATGTTCTTTACGCCCGGTACCAGGTCCAGGTTCTTTTGCACCTTGTGTTCGACGATTTTGAAGGAAACCGCCACCTCGCAGCCGGCAATACCGTCGATGGCCTCGACTGCGGCTTTCACCTGGCTGGCCAGCTCATCAAAGTAGCCCTTGGCCGGGTAGCCCAGCACGATCTCGATCTTCGCCTGGTCGCCGTCGACGGTAATGTCCTTCACCGCCTTGCTG
>JBFFRZ010000062.1:0-11483 GCA_041572715.1 Gammaproteobacteria bacterium | reverse complement strand
TCTAGGGTTGGACACCTTGGGATTGATAGTTACTGGATTTTCTGCAGTATATAACGAGGTAGTGCAAAACTGGCCAGGTGGATTTCCGGTGTGTAATAGCGTGTTTCAATTCCTGCCGTCGTGTATCGATCCTGCAGGGTATCCAGACTGATTGTGCGAGCGCCTGAATTATCCGATCCCCAGGCAAACGTCATAATTCCACCATAGTAGGTAGGCACTGCTGCGCTATAGAAGGTCTGGTCGGTGAAATGCACGGACATCCGCCTGCGCGTGGTTTGTACCTCGTCTATCTGGACAAAAGGCACCCCGTTTTGCGTTACCATGATGCCGTCCTGGTTCAGGATACGTTTGCACTGCGCATAAAAATCATCGGTGAACAGGACTTCGCCCGGGCCAATCGGATCTGTGCTGTCCGATATGATCACGTCGAAGTGGTCTTCAGTCTGCCGGACGTAATCCATGCCATCTGCAATCACCAGGTTCAGGCGAGGGTCATCAAATGCGCCGGCCGAGTGATTGGGCAGGTATTCCTTTGCCATGTCGATCACTGCCTGGTCGATCTCGACCATGGTGACGGATTCAACGGTCTGGTGACGGCAGACTTCCCTGAGCATACCGCCATCGCCGCCGCCGATGATCAGCACCTTGCGAGCATTACCATGTGCCAGAATTGGCACATGCGCCATCATTTCGTGGTAAATAAATTCATCTTTCTCGGTCGTCTGTACGATGCCATCCAGTGTCATCACCCGGCCGAGAAAAGCATTGTGAAAAATCATCAGGTGCTGGTGGCCCGTTTTCTGCTCAAAATACAGCTTGTCGATGCGGAAAGTTTGCGCCAGCGCATCGTACAGGGTTTCCTGAAAATTTTTCATCGTTCCTTCACGATACCACGCAGTTGCTCAGTGATCACCATGCGACCGGGCAGGAAGGCGCGCTTCAGTACCGGAATGGCCATTTCAGGCCGTGCGTCCCCACACATGAAAATATCAAATGCGGCGAAGTTTCGCTCAGGCCAGGTGTGAACACTGATGTGAGATTCGGCAAGCACAGCGACACCGGAGATCCCATCACTGGGAGTGAAGTGGTGTAAATGAATGTGTAACAGGGTGGCACCGGCAACATCGACTGCTTCGCGCATGGCGTTTTCCATGCGATCCAGCTCATCAAGGTGGGATGCTTCCCACAAATCAAGTATCAGATGCATGCCGGCAAATTCGATACCGTCACGCTTGATGAAATGATCTTCAGTTTCGGTTCCTGAACTATGCCCCGCAACCGGAACACGTTGTAGTGCAGGCAATTGTATTACGCTATCTTGCGCCCCAGAAGCGTTTTGCTCCATCAAGGTCTCCTGAATTCAGCCAATGGTAAGTTCCGGCGTCATCGAGGAGCGGACGCACGGTTAACGGATAAACATAAATCCTCGTGGGATATTAAAGTGGCGCGCATTTTATTCCCGTTTTTGATTTAGGCAAGCATTTTTACGCGGGTTTTGCCATGTTGGATCGGGCTACATCCGCCTGTTTCGTATGATCCTGGCAGGTCTATAATCAGGAGTTGATAACTGCAGGCGGTCCATCGGTGTTAAGATGCCTGCGCGGGCAAGCAAAAGAGGAAATACATCAAGCCATGAGCGGTTCAGCCGACGATACCAGACCCGACAATCCGACTGTGGAGCCGTCTGCAGAAAACCAGCAGGCAACCGAACCGGATTCCCCGCAGCCGGACGCCGATCCAGGCTATGAAAAAACGCAGGTAGTTACGCCCGGCGAGGGCTACTATGAAACCATGCTGGACCCATCTGCGCCGAAGCATGCCGGGCCGGAACAGGTACAGCATGTCGATACCATGGAGTTCGAGGAGCCGGATTCTGCAAGTATTTTTACGCTGGAATTCCCCGAGATCCAACCGAATACAGAGGCGGTGTTCAGCAAGTGCTTTGCCCGGCTGAATGACTTCATGCCGGCCCTCATCTATTTCCAGGGTGAGCACAAGGCCGGTGATCGCCTTATAGTCCAGTCCTATAACGACTACCACATTCCCGGTGAGGAAGAGTCGTTGATGATGATCAACTACCTGGAGATACTGCAGAACAAAAGAAAAGTACTGTCCCACTATCTTACCGAAAATGGTCTGGGCATTCTGCGCGAACGTATGAAGTATGGAGGATTCTCCAGGGCGGAAGTGGAAGCCAATCTGCGCGGCCAGGGATATTCTGGCGAGGAATACGAACAGTATCTCAAAGTCGGCAAAATTCCCGATGACAAGCTGGATGAAAATATCAGGAAGATAAAGCTGCGACTGAAGGTGAATATTTCAGTCATCGACGAGCGGATCAGGAAACTGCTCGAAGGTCCGCTGTTTACCAATGCCTATTATGGTCAGACGGTTATCTATGACATCGTCAAGATGACGCGCGCCAAGGTCGAGCGGGACGAGCGCGGCAGGGAGTATATCGCCAAGGACGAGAGCATGATGGGCGTGATCGTCGGCAATATTCTGCACGAGCTCGCGATGTTGGATCCGCGCATGAACATGGCAGAGCGCTTCCTCAAGGACGGGGTTTACATGAGCGAGCAGGCCCTGGCGCACATGGACATGTATCTTGAACTGATTCACGAGAATAAATACCTGTCCTCGGACCAGACCAATGAATTCGTCAGATATTTTGAGACGATCGTACGTATCCAGCGCTCGCTGGACAATCGTGGTGATGCCCTGCACAAGTGGATGAATACACTGGTTGTCGCCAGTAAGCAGCGTGATCGGGCGCTTGGCGAAGGGGAGACCCTGATTCCGCCCCAGCATCTTAGTTATGAGCACAAGATGATCTTCGACATGTATAACAATCGTCTGGATGAAGTGCTCAACATCTATCTTTTTTATTACTATGACCTTGAGCGATACACCAATATCCTCGGCGATATTGTCGTCACCATACCTGAAATCAACATGCGCTACGGCGTCACGGACAAGTCGGAGGCCACCGGCCAGCTGGTGTATGCGCCGCTGTTTGATGAAGACGGCAAGCTTAATTCGGCGGCATTTGATGCCGATGCGCGACAGAAACACATCCTGCCGTTTTTCAAGAAGCTGTTGCTGCTGGTCAGGCAAAGGGACCAGCCAGGATTCCTGTCCGGGGCCATCGAGGAAGCGCTGGAAAAATACAGGAAATATACCGATGAAATTATCCTCGCCGAGTATTCACACTCTCTGCTGGGCCTGATGGAGCAGTTAAGTGGCCGGGTCGATGTACTTACCATGATCGTGAACAAATCCAGGGTCTATATCCAGCCGGAGGGAAAGATAATTTTCGACACGCTGTTTCGTTTGAATGCGGATATATCGGGCGACAGTGAGTGTCTTGAAGCTATGAAAGCTTACCTGCGAACTGAAGCAGAGAAGATGTCTGATGAGAACAAGGCGAAAAAGGAAGACGACATTACGCGTACCCTGGAAGACATCTACCGGTTGGCCTTGAAGAGTGTTTCTGCCCATCACTGGATGACAGACCCCTATGGATTCCATTTTGAGAAATATCACCGTTTTGCGGAGTCACGTCTTCGCAGGGTCAGGGAAATCATCGTGCCGATGCTGGTACGAAAGCTCTATTACAGTGCTGAGGATATGTATAGCCGCTATCGGCGTATCAGGCACAGGGAGCAGGTGGTACTAAGGGATACCAATTTCGAATTATGGCTGGATCATTTTTTTGCTGTCTATGACAACAAGGATGCGGCACAGAAGTTCAATTCCAAGGATTACCAGTTCTTCGAACGGTTGGAAATTGACGAGTTGTCTATTCAAAGTCCTACAGTATGGATCAAGAATATGCTGACTGAACTGTTCTTGCTGCATTCAGAGAGAGAGTTCAAGCAGGTAGTGGCGGCACTTGATGTAGAAGATTTTCGCAAGTTTCTTGATGACACCTTCAGCCGACTCAATACCATTCTTGAAAGATCAGCAGAGAAACGTCGTCGCAAGAGTGACTTTAGCAAGCATCTGCAAAAACGTATCGAGGAGCAGAAGGATACTGCCGAGGCACTGGCATTACAGACCCTCATGGAGAATGAGCAGGAACAGTCGTTTGCCCATGATGTCAGGCAAACCATGCAGCGGCGTATCGCTGAAAATGAGGAAGGACGACAAACGGATTACAGTGCCGGCCATGAGATGAAGCAGGAGCTGAAGCAGAAGGAAAGTAAACCAGCCGAGGAAAAAAAAGGTTTCCTCAGAAAACTCTTTGGTGGGCTGTTTGGCAAGTAGGTATGGATGTTGCGCAACTTCTGAACAAGGCCAGGCAACAGGCTGAAGCAGGCAACAGCGAAGCCTCCAGGCAGAGTCTGCTCGAGATACTCAAGCAGCAACCCGATAATCAGACCGCACTGATCATGCTGGGTGGCTCCTATTTTGTCAGTGATATGCTCAACGAAGCCGAGATGGTCTTCGAGCGGCTGGTATTGTTGTCGCCGGGTGTCGGGCGGGCCTCAATTGCCTTGTTCAATACCTTGTGGAAACTGAACAGGAAGGAAGAGGCACTGGAGGAAGTCCGGCGTTTTATGCAGCAGGCAAATGTTGATACGGAACAGGAAACCATCGAGCAGTATCGATTGATCACCAGGGCGATTGAACAGGGGGAGATGTGAACTTCGAGACCAGGCAGGCGCTTGATCGTCTGCAACAGGATATTGAAAGCCGCATCTATGAAACCTTCTCTGGTAGTGAGTGGGAGGACTACGATGTACGCGTATGCATTCGTGAGAATGACTCCATCCTGCGCTGGCGTAAATTGCCGTCGAAGCAGATCAATGAATATCACAATAAGCAACCACATCGCCGGGTAGTCGTAACCCGGTTTGCCCGGGAACTGTCCTGGTTGTTTGAGCGACTAAGGGCCGTACATGTGAATGAGATAGAGCGCAGGACAAACCACGATTTCTATGCTGAACTGGCCGATACAGCGAATCTTTTCATCCAGCAGCATCAATCTACGATGACAGCAGCCACGCTACTGGAAGCAGTGCTCAACAGGGCACGACGCATCTATCGATAGCTGATGGATTCGCCTGCTGCGGGTGGATTGGCATAGCCGATGGTTATTATTCAGCCCTATCGCGTTGTACAGCTTGAAAGGGCCCTGGAGAATGATGGTTTCATCATTTACGCGCAACCGATTGTATCGACCAGTGACCGTAATGCACGGATCAATTTTGAGTTGCTGATCCGGCTAAAAACCGAGCTGGGCGAGCCGGCCCCATCGGGTGCTTTCCTGCCGGCAGCAGAAAGGTTTCATAAAATGATGGGTATTGACCGCTGGGTTGTTAACAAGACCTTGTCAATTCTTGGGGACAATCCTGAGTTTCTTGATCAGGTCGAGTACTGTTCGATTAATATCTCGCGGCAATCCCTGTCAGATAAAAAATTTCTCGACGGTTTTATGAATAGCCTGAAGCAGTATGAAAAAATAGGGCTGGCTCGCAAGCTGGTTCTGGAGATCACCGAAACAACTGCACTGATTAATCTGACCAATGCAAATAAAATGATTGCCCGCCTGAAAGACATGGGCGTCCGGTTTGCGCTCGATGATTTTGGTAGTGGGCTGGCTTCTTTCGAGTATCTTAAAAGCCTGCCGGTGGACTACCTGAAGATAGACGGGATGTTCATCAAGGATATCGCGGATGACCCGATTGACCGGGCAATGGTGAAATCCATACATGAAATAGGATCGATTATGGGCAAGACCACGATCGCCGAGTTCGTCGAGAACGATGACATACTGAGGGTTCTGCGGGCTATCGGCGTGGAATATGCGCAGGGGTATGGCATTGGAAAACCAGTGCCATTGCTTGACGTGATCAATTCTGATTTATCCCTTTTGCAACATGCAGTTGCCTGAGTGACCGGGCCGGGGAGGTTTCGCGCCCGCCCCGGGTCCAGGAAAAAATATGGCTGATACGATCGTCTGCGCAGATGGCAGGTTGCGCTGTAGCTGGTGTGCCGCTGCTCCCGAATTTGAAATCTACCACGACCGCGAATGGGGTTTTCCGGTTAGTGACGATGTTCGCCTGTTCGAGAAATTATCTCTTGAAAGTTTTCAGTCAGGACTGAGCTGGCGCACGATCCTCGCAAAACGCGAGAATTTTCGCGCTGCATTCCATGATTTTGATTTTGACAGAATTGCACGTTTTACACTGCGAGACGTCACCCGCCTGCTCAAGGATACAGGTATCGTGCGTCATCGTGGCAAGATCGAGGCCGTCATCAATAACGCGCAGAGAGCACAGGAGCTTGTCAAACAGGAAGGCTCACTGGCAGCTTTTTTATGGAGTTACGAACCAGACCCGAGCCAGCTGGCAGCGCCGCAGACTGCATCAACCTCGGCGGAATCGATTGCCTTGTCCAAAGAGCTGAAAAAGCGGGGTTGGAAATTTGTCGGGCCGACTACGGTGTACGCGTTCATGCAGGCAATGGGCCTGATCAACGACCATGCGGAAGGATGTATCATCCGTGACAAGGTGGAACGTGCGCGAAAAGGTTTCAGTCGACCAACGACCTGAGTTTGATGAAGTTTGCGATAATATGGAGCGCAGGTCTCTAGTGGCTGTGATGTAACCCGCGCCACAATCCGGTCATACAGGCAGGTATATATCACGTTATGAGAGTCTGAAAATGGGCTGTTTCCAGGCCTTCAAGACCACCGCAGGCGCTGGTAGACTGACTGACCGACCGGCACCCAGCGCAGGACTGCAAATTTATAAGTTAGGATATTGTGAAATCGGAATTTTTAACCGGCTGGGTCATAGATGAAAGAAATGGGTGAATTTGACTATATCATTTCCGGTGGCGGAGCTGCGGGCTGCGTGCTGGCTAATAAACTATCAGCTGACCCGAATGTGACAGTCCTGCTACTTGAGGCAGGTAACGACGAAAAATGGATATGGACTAAAATCCCCGTCGGTTACCTCTATTGTATCAACAACCCACGAACTGACTGGTGTTACAAGACTGAGCCCGAGCCCGGGCTAAACGGTCGTTCCATCATCTATGCGCGTGGCAAGGGGCTGGGCGGCAGCACGTTGATCAATGCCATGCTCTACCTGCGCGGTCAAAAACGCGACTACAACGAGTGGGCGGACTTGACAGGGGATGAGGGCTGGTCCTGGCCGAATATATTTCCCGCATTCAAAGAAGTAGAAGACTACTGGAAGGGTACCAATGCCAACCACAATACGGGGGGAGAGTGGAGGGTGGAGCAGCAACGCCTTTCATGGGATATCCTGGACCGCTTTGCCGAGGCTGCTGTTCAGGCTGGCATACCGGCTACCGAGGATTTCAACACTGGAGACAACCTCGGAGTTAGCAAGTTCGAAGTCAATCAAAAGCGCGGTACGCGTTGGAGTTCAGCGCGGGGTTTTCTTGACCCCATACGCTCGCGCAGTAACCTCAAGATCATCACTGGCGCTCTATCTGACAAGCTGATACTCGATGGCAAGAAAGTCAAAGGTATCCGGTTTATGCTAGGCGGTGAGCAATGTCAGGCTAAGGCGCGAATTGAAACCATTCTCTCGGCTGGCTCCATAGGCTCACCTGCTATCATGCAGCGTTCTGGCATTGGTAACGCACATACCTTGCAAAAACTGGGAATCTCAATCATACATGAGCTACCCGGTGTTGGGCAAAACCTTCAAGACCACTTACAACTGCGCAGCGTTTTCAAAATTCAGGGGATCAAGACACTCAACCAAACGGCTAATAGCCTCTGGGGCAAGGCTATGATGGGTCTAGAGTACGCTCTGTTCCGGTCAGGCCCACTGACCATGGCGCCTAGCCAATTGGGACTCTTTGCCTACTCAGACGAGAGTGTTGAAACACCAGATCTCGAATATCACGTTCAGCCCCTTTCGTTGGACAAGTTTGGTGATCCCCTACATAAATTTCCCGCTTTCACTGCCAGCGTGCTAGATTTGCGGCCCAAGTCTCGAGGGCATATAACCATCCGCGACTGCGATCCGCATACCGCTCCTATTATCGCGCCTAATTATCTAACCCACCAAGAGGACCGCCTGAAGGCAGCACGCGGACTGAGACTGACACGGCGTATTGCCGAACAGCCGGCACTGGCTCCGTTCAAGCCGGTAGAGCATCTGCCGGGACCAGACTTTCGTACTGATGATGAGCTGGTCTTTGCCGCCGGTAACGTTGGTACCACCATCTTTCACCCTGTCGGCACTTGCAAAATGGGCCGCCAAGATGACTCTTCCGCCGTAACTGACAGTCGCCTGCGGGTTCTCGGGATTGATGGGCTTAGGGTGGTTGATGCCTCGATTATGCCAACCATTACATCGGGAAACACCAGTTCGCCCACCATCATGATTGCCACCCGGGGTGCCAAAATGATCAGCGAAGACCGTCTAGTGTGAATGGCTTAGCCCAAAAATATGAACACAACCCAAGCCACGCATAACGGCGCCGCTGTATCTGCTTGTCAAAGCTACATTTCGGTATGCTTTTGACAATTTATGAAGCACTGGATTTCGGCAATTAATGGCT
The DNA here is from genome assembly GCA_041572715.1 of Gammaproteobacteria bacterium. Classification (GTDB taxonomy): domain Bacteria; phylum Pseudomonadota; class Gammaproteobacteria; order JAJDYQ01; family JAJDYQ01; genus JAJDYQ01. Next base: position 2,930 of record JBFFRZ010000062.1, on the reverse strand, counting down.
GTTAATAGACATTAATTGCACTGTGTTTTCAATGTGATATGTATCTATGATGTCAATACATGAACTAGCAGACTATCGGATTAATTATCCGAAGACTGAAATGCCGGATAACGCCCGAAAGCAGCCGTTAGAGACTAACCCAATCTCTGGCGGAAAACGCCACAGAGCGGCCGTTGGCGGCCCTGGTGTGGCGAGCTAGAATGCCGGTAAAAAGGCCAGTCGCTCCTCGAAAAATTCTTAGTGGCATTTCTGTAAAACCGGCCACTCAAGGCCACCCCATAGCGGGATGACCTCCTCGTTGAGAGCTACACTTCAGTTTGTTCTGCCATATCCAGCGCATCGTCCAGTTCAATGCCCAGATAACGTACCGTGCTATCCAGCTTGGTATGACCCAGCAACAACTGAACCGCCCGGAGGTTTTTAGTCCGGCGATAGATCAGCGTTGGTTTTGTTCTGCGCATAGTATGGGTCCCATACTATGCTGGATCGAGACCAATCATGGCAACCCATGACTTCACGATTCGTGCATACTGTCTGCGTGACAAATGCGGACTATCATGCAGCCGACTCTGGAACAGGTAATCACACGGGCCATACTGCCTCAGCTCAATTAAAGCCTTCAATGATGCCTGTGTCTGCCGGGTGATTTCAAAACGCACAGGATTGCCTGTTTTCTTCTGAATGACAGAAGCCCGTGACAGCACGGCCAACCCATTCGTAATATCCTTGACCTGCAAGCGGAGCAGGTCACAGGCCCTGAGCTTGCTGTCGATGGCCAGGTTGAAAAGCGCCAGGTCACGTACTTCGCCCGCCATTTCCAGCCGGGTACGAATGGCCCAGATTTCAGGCAATTTCAGTGGCGGTTTCTGGCCCGTTAGCCGGGATTGCTTTCTGGAAAGCGTAATCTCACTACTAGTGTCAGCATCAAAATCATGTGTTTCCATTTCCCTCTCCTTGTCGGTGGTTGCTCCACCTGAAAGAATGGAATGAAAATCAACTATCATTAGTGATCTGATGCAGGCGCGTCCTATGGATGCAGGTAATTGATCAATACCCCGCTTCTTTTTGATGCCTAAAGGCAAGCAAATAAACAACATCCATTTTCGGCTCAAAACGATAAAGCCCTGCATAACCGGAATCACCAAATAGAATCACCAGTTCGCGCATGTCCGGTAACTCATCCAAAGGTCGTCCGATATCAGGATTGTTTTCGAGTAAAGACAAATGCTGCGCTATGATTTGTCCGGCACGCTTGGAGGCATGGGGATTCTTTTCAGCCAGAAACTGTCTGCAGCGCTCCAGGCCCTGCGCCGCCCCTTCGGTAACAATTACTCGTGGCACTCAGGTTGTTCGCCTTCTTGATCTGTACCCCAGGTAGCCAACCAATCCCGGGTTTCCTGGCCAGACAGATGGCGGCCATTTTCCTGATAGGCTTTCCAGGATGTCAGCGCCTCCTGCCTGAAACTTTCCCGGGCTTCCTCGCGTTCGACATATTCACGGATGGCCTCGCGCATGATCCAATGCGCAGAACGTTGCCGCGTCTCAGCAAGATGCTGAATACGCCCTTTCAGTTCTTCATCAATCTTGACCGATGTCGCCATCTTGAGCCTCAGTATTAACAGGTATTACCTCTGAATACTATAGCGTAGCCGATGCCATTTAGGTACCGCATATTTAATGGAAAGACCAAAAATTACCATAAAGGTTCTCATATGTTCTCGTTCTCGGCTAGACTCTCCCTTGAGGGAGAGACATGGGATTGGCCGCAAATACATCATTGGTTGCGTCGCCAGAGGTGCGCTATCGGCGTCATGCGCCGGAAGAAACGCGCCTGTACCAGCTTGTGCGGCAACATTACCCTGGATTCTTGCAAGCCATGCAGGTGCAGGGAACGCCATTACCTGTCTATGTCCAGGAAGAATTCGAAGCCTATCTCAAGTGCGGTCGTCTGGAACATGGCTTCCTGAGGGTGCGTTGTGAGCAATGTCATCATGAACGCCTGGTGGCGTTCAGTTGTAAAAAGCGTGGGTTTTGTCCCAGTTGCGGTGCTCGACGTATGGCCGAGGGTGCAGCACTACTAGCCGACGAGATTCTGCCGGAACACCCGATCCGCCAATGGGTGATCAGCTTTCCCTATCAACTTCGCTTCCTGTTCGCCTCCTATCCAGCAATGATGGGTGATGCACTGGCGATTATCTACCGGGCCATATCCACTTACCTTATTCATCAGGCCGGATATATAAAACAGACAGCATCGACGGGTGCGGTTACCCTGATACAGCGCTTTGGCGGAGCACTGAACCTGAATGTACATTTTCATATGCTGTTTCTGGATGGGGTCTATATCAAAGACCAATCCGGGAAGCTGCGCTTCAAGCAACTGCCAAAACCAAGTGTGGAATCCTTGCAAGCCCTTGTGCATACCATCAGCCACCGGATCGCCCTTTCCCTGGAGCGAAAGGGATTGCTGGAACGTGATATCGAAAATACCTATCTACAACTTGATGGCATGGAAGCCGATAGCATGCAATCCCTGTACGGTCACAGTATAACCTACCGGATCGCCGTGGGGCCCCGACAGGGAAGTAAGGTACTTACCCTACAGACCGTACCCGAACAACCGCAAGAACCGCCCAATGGTCTGGTCGCACAGGCGGCCGGGTTTTCATTACATGCCGGGGTTAGTGCCCGCGCCGAACAACGCTGGAAGCGTGAACGACTGTGCCGCTACATTACCCGTCCCGCCATTTCCGAACAACGGCTATCTATCACCCGTGGCGGGGATATTCGTTATGAGCTGAAAAACCCGTACCGGGACGGTACTACGCATGTCATCTTTGAGCCATTGGATTTTATGGCGAGACTGGTGGCACTCGTGCCCAAACCGCGTGTGAACCTTACCCGATATCATGGCGTGTTTGCGCCCAATA
>JBFFRZ010000061.1:0-11581 GCA_041572715.1 Gammaproteobacteria bacterium | reverse complement strand
CTGACTACGACAGAGAACAAGATCGCCTTTGCGCGCCAGGCCTATAACGATTCTGTGATGACCTACAACACACAGATTGAATCGGTGCCTGACAATTTCATTGCCGGGCCGTTCAACTTCACTCACGCAACCCTGTGGGAAATTGAAGAGGCAGCGGAACGAGTCAATATAAAGGTGGATTTCACCAGCTGAATTGGTCCGGCTGGCTCATTGCCGCGTGTACCCTTTAAGGCATGTCCCTGCAGCCTGTTGAGTAAGCGCGGGTAAGAATTTGCCGACGGCTTCCTGATATGGACTTTTTTGAACATCAGTCTGACGCCAGAAGAAAAACAGGGCGTATGGTCCTGCTGTTTGTGCTGGCAGTTATTGCAATCGTGCTTGCACTGAATGCGGTATTTGCCGGTATTTACCTGTATGGCATTGGTGAGATGTCAAAGAACATCAGTTCTGTACCACTGTCCACGCAGATAGATTCAATTCCTCCCGAACTGTTTTACGCGGTTAGCGGTGTTACCCTGTTTGTCATTGCCGGGGGATCTTCCTTTCGTGTCATGCAGCTGAGTACAGGCGGCGAAGCCGTTGCTTCCATGGTTGGTGCACGAAAAGTATCCCGCAGTACCGCCGACCTGAAGGAAAAGCAGCTTCTCAACGTTGTTGATGAAATGGCCATTGCATCCGGTGTTACCGTACCGCAGGTATACGTGATGGATGACGAGCCTTCAATCAATGCATTCGCTGCCGGCTACAAACCAAACGAAGCCATAGTAGCCGTGACGCGTGGAACACTGGAACAGCTGGACCGGGATGAACTGCAGGGCGTTGTTGCCCATGAATTCAGCCATATTCTTAACGGCGACATGCGGATCAATGTCCGCTTGATGGGTGTTCTGTACGGCATACTGATTATCGGCATGTTGGGTGGCTATCTTCTGCGCAGCATGGCGTATTCGAGACATGCTTCCCGGAGCAATGGCAAGGGCCAGGGGGCGGCATTGATTATCGGCCTGGCATTGCTGATTATCGGCTATGCCGGGGTGTTTTTTGGCAGGCTCATTAAAGCGGGCATATCGCGCCAGCGAGAATTCCTGGCAGACGCCTCGGCAGTGCAGTTTACCCGTAATAACCAGGGCATTACTGATGCACTGAAAAAGATCGGCAAGCTGGATGATGGATCACTTATTCGGAATTCACATGCCGAGGAACTCAGCCATATGTTTTTTGGCGAAAGCTTCAAGTCCGCTTTTTCCGGCCTCATGGCCACGCATCCGCCGCTGATTGAACGTATAAAAAAACTCAACAGGGGGCGGGTGCCTTTATCCTCTTCAGACAGGCGTAAAAAGTCCCGGCAGCAGGCTGCTGCAGGCATGGCGGACACATCATCTGCGCCGTCCGCTGCCACTGGTATTTCCGGGGTCGCTAACAGCATAGGTAACCCCGGGCAGGCTCATATGATCTATGCGGCGGCACTGCTGGCTTCAATACCTGAACCGGTGAGTGATGCGCTGGCATTACAGAAAGGTGCAGCGGCTCTGATGGTCGCGCTGGTTCTGGACAGTAACCCTGATGTGCGTAGCGAGGAACTGTCCATACTCAGGACAACCGGCAATGCCAGTCTTGAATCTGAAGTCATACGGTTATCGGAACAGCTTGAGCGCCTGCACGCGCGTTACCGGTTACCCTTGTTTGACATGGCAATACCGGTGTTAAAGGACATGACGCAGGATGAAAGGGATACCCTGGTTAGTTCTGTAAAAGCGGTAATTGATGCGGACAGAAAGATCAAGCTGGATGAACTCACCATATACGTTATGCTCAAAGCACACCTGTGCGCTGATTCCGGTAAATCAGATACGATAAAATACCGTTCGTTAAGCGCGCTGTCTGCAGAGGTGTCTTTATTGTTATCATTGCTTGCCTACCTGGGGAGCTCGGATCAGCATACCCCCGCTGCCACGTTCGAAGCGGTGACTGCTGATATCGAATCCGGGCTTGCTGATCTTGAGCTGCAAGACCTGAGGACATTTAAACCAGAGGAAATTATTCAGGCGCTGGAAAAATTTGCATTACTTTCGCCTGAGTTGAAAAAGTGTCTGGTCGCTGCCTGTCTCAAGGCCGTGTTGCATGATGGTGATGTCAGTGTACGTGAGCTTGAAGTGATGCGCAGTGTATGCACGACCATGGATGTGCCTGTACCACCCGTATTGACTGATAAGGATGGATCGTAACTATGCGTGTTTTTCTGCTAATGATTTTTCTGTGGGTGACGCCACTGAAACTGTTTGCGGCAATAGATCAAAGTAAATGCCTGGATGGTTTTGAATTAACGGCCATAGTTGTTCTGGAAAATGACATCAGGCAGTCAGTCGAGGCGTTTGCCTGCCGTATGGCTTTTCCACAGGACTCATCAACCTATAGCTTGTTCAACCAACTTCGCGAGAAGTGGAAGAAACAGAGGAATGAACAGAAGCTGAAGCGGGACAAGGTATACCAGCGTATATATGGAGATGCCTGGCAGCAGAAAGTCGATAGCTGGACCCAGGCCATGGCATTAGCCTATAGCAAGGAATTCACACCGTCTGATATTGCATGCCATGATTTGAGAAATGAACTGGGCGCACATGCCAGTGACTGGAACATCATCTATAACAGCGCAGCACGAGCAGCAGCCAATGAGCAATATGATCCACTTCGTTGCGATAACCCGACGGTCATCAAAATCAATCCCGGGGTGAAATAAAACCATCCGTTCCCCGTGATCCGGACGATGGCAGGCCAGCAAACATTGCTGCCAGGCTTTTTATCCAGATTTGTTTACAGATTGATACCCGGTCGCAGGTATCAGTCGTGGGGATACTGGGACGCCAGCTGGTATATCTTTTTGATCAGGCTTTCCAGGCCCTGTGCCCGGGTGATGGAGAGGTGGTCTTTCAAACCAATGCGTTCAAGAAAATACAGTTGTGTATTGAGGATGTCTTCAGGTTTCTGATCATTTAGAACGCGCAGGACCAGCGCAAGAATGCCGCGCGCGATTGCAGTTTCACCATCCGCATTGAAGTGCATCTTTCCGTCGACCAGGTCCGCCGTGATCCACGCTTTGCTGGTGCAGCCCTGTACGAGGTGTGCATCGGTTTTGCTGGAATCATCCAGGGGTTCAAGTTTGTTGCCCATTTCCAGCACATATTCATATTTGCTTTCCCAGTCAGGAAACAGCTGAAACTCTTCGATGATCTCGTCCTGTATGTCAGCGATATTCATAGTTACAGACCATTACCCATCAGTAAGGGCCAGTTCGTTGATTTGCTGCAGCATGATAGCAGGGTTCCTGTAGTTGATTTCGATGTCATGCAAGGTGCCATTGACTTCAAGTCGTAATGAAGGAAAGCTGGTTACACCCAGCTGACGACACAGCGCCAGTTCTTCCCTTAGCAGTTGATCTGTCTCTGCGGATTGCATGTCTTGAGTAAATCTTCCCGTGTCCAGTCCGATTTCTGTTGCGCATTCAATCAGCGTGTCCAGGTCCGAAGGGTTTTTCGCATGTACGTAATAGGCACGCTGGATGGCATAAATCATTTCCGCCCTGGCATCTTCATTCTGTAGGCCGCTGGCAATCACTGCACGGCAGGCGGGGTAAGTGCTGCGTCTTGGCTGGCAGCGTTGCCAGAAATCCCAGTTAAATTCGGCATCGGTTTCGTTGGTTACCAGCTTCCACTGTGACTGGACATAATCACGGGTTTTTTTCGGCATGGGCTCATTTGAATCCGGGGCAAGCCCGCCCATGACGTACTGAATCTGAATTTGCTCGGGAAGTGCAAGTCTCAGTCGCTCAAAAGCCGATCGAAAGCCCCAGCACCAGCTGCACATGGGATCGAGTATAAAATATAGTTTCATAGCGCGCCCCCGAGTGTAGGCCGTTATCCCTGTCAGTCAACAAGCGTGCCGATGGTTTTAATGATTTGCCTGATTTCGCCCATATCCGGCGATATTAGTGATGCCGTCGGGGGCACGAATATGCTAAAATCTCACGCCTGAAGGGCGCTCAGCGCCTTTTCTTGATTTTAGCGGCCTCAAAGGCCCGGAAGTTGCCATTTCCATGACAGATTTTGCGAAAGAAATAATCCCGGTCAATATTGAAGACGAGATGCGCCAGTCCTATCTGGACTATGCCATGTCGGTCATTATCGGCCGTGCCCTGCCGGATGTCAGGGACGGTCTGAAGCCCGTGCACCGTCGCGTACTTTACGCCATGAATGAGCTGGGTAACGATTGGAACAAGGCCTATAAAAAATCTGCCCGGATCGTCGGTGACGTGATTGGTAAATATCACCCGCATGGGGATACCGCGGTTTACGACACCATGGTCAGAATGGCGCAGCCTTTCTCCATGCGCTACATGCTAATCGATGGTCAGGGTAACTTTGGTTCGGTGGATGGTGACGCAGCCGCTGCCATGCGATACACCGAGGTGCGCATGGCCAGGATTGCGCATGAATTACTGGCCGACCTGGACAAGGAAACTGTCGATTTTATCGATAACTATGACGGCTCGGAAAGTGAACCGACCATTCTGCCGTCACGCATTCCCAACCTGCTGGTTAACGGTTCGTCGGGTATTGCGGTCGGCATGGCGACCAATATTCCACCGCATAACCTGACCGAAGTCGTCAACGCCTGCATCGCCATGATCGATAACCCCGACATTGGTATCGATGAGCTACTGGAAATTGTGCCCGGCCCGGATTTTCCGACTGCAGGGCTGATCAATGGTGCTGCCGGTATCCGCGAGGCCTATCTGACCGGCCGTGGTCGGGTTCACATGCGGGCCCGGACCGAGATCGAGGAAGATGAAAAGTCTGGCCGACAAAGCATCATCGTGACCGAATTACCTTACCAGGTGAACAAGGCGCGACTGCTTGAAAAAATTGCTGAACTGGTCAAGGAAAAGAAGATCGAGGGAATTTCCGGGCTGCGCGACGAATCTGACAAGGACGGCATGCGCATGGTGATCGAGCTGAAGCGGGGGGAGGTTTCGGAAGTCATCCTCAATAACCTGTTCCAGCACACCCAGCTGCAAAGCGTATTTGGCATCAACATGGTTGCGCTGATTGATGGCCAGCCCAGGCTGGTGAACCTGACGGATATTCTGCGGGCATTTATTCGCCATCGTCGTGAGGTGGTTACCCGGCGTACGGTATTTGATCTGCGCAAGGCCCGCGAGCGTGCACATATTCTGGAAGGGCTGGCAGTTGCACTGGAAAACATCGATGAGGTTATCGTCCTGATCAAGGCTTCGCCGAGTCCGGCTGATGCTCGCGAGCAGTTAATGGCGAGATCCTGGCAGTCAGAAGCCGTGGTGAAGATGCTTAGTGTGGCAGATGTCGACGCTACCCGCCCGGATGACTTGCCGCCGGACCTGGGTCTGATTGATGGCAGTTACCGGCTATCGAGGGCACAGGCACAGGCCATTCTTGACATGCGCCTGCAAAAACTGACCGGTCTCGAAAAAGACAAGATCATTGGTGAGTACAGGGAGCTGCTGGAAAAGATCAGGAGCCTGCTCGAGATCCTCTCTGATGCAGACCGCCTGCTGGAAGTGATTCGCAGTGAACTCACCGAGGTGCGCGAATCTTATGGTGACGAACGCCGCACCGAGATTCTGCAGGATCATCTGAACCTGAACATGGAAGACATGATCACCGAGGAAGATGTCATGGTCACGCTCTCCCATGCAGGCTATGCCAAGTCGCAGTCACTGGACGCCTACGTGGCACAACGACGGGGCGGCAAGGGCAAGGCCGCAACCCGGGTCAAGGAAGAAGACTTCATCGACAAGCTGTTTGTTGCCAGTACCCACGATACGATCCTGTGCTTCTCCAGCCGGGGCAAGGTCTATTGGCTGAAAGTCTATGATTTGCCACAGGCCAGCCGCAATGCGCGTGGCAAGCCTATAGTGAATCTGCTGCCGCTGGAAGAGGGTGAGCGCATCAATGCCATTCTGCCGATTCGTGAGTTCACCGAGGACTGTTTTATCTTCATGGCCACGAGTTCGGGCCTGGTGAAAAAGACCACGCTGACTGAATTCGCCCGTCCACGGTCAAATGGCAAGATCGCACTGGAAATTGTCGAAGGTGATCGATTGATCGATGTCGCCATTACGAACGGTGATAGTGAAATCATGCTATTTACCAGCGCCGGCAAGGCAATACGCTTCAAGGAAAGCGATGTACGCCCAATGGGTAGAACAGCGCGTGGTGTTCGCGGTATCAAGTTGGGCGAGGGGCATGAGGTCAATGCACTGATTATCTGTGATAAAGGTCATATCCTGACCGCGACCGAAAATGGTTATGGCAAGCGCACTGCGGTTGATGATTATCCGCTTCAGGGCCGCGCCGGCCAGGGCGTGGTATCCATTCAATGCAGTGAACGCAATGGACATGCAGTTGGTGCGCTGCAGGTTGAAGAGCAGGATGAAATCATGATGATCAGCAATGCCGGTACCCTGGTACGTACCCGCGTCGCCGAGGTGTCGTGTACAGGACGTAATACCCAGGGCGTGACCCTGATCCGCCTGGGCGAGGATGAACTGCTGGTGGGGCTGGAAAAGATTGAGTCACTGGTAACGGATGAAGAAGGCGAGGGAGTGTCAGATGAGTAGAGTGTTCAATTTCAGTGCGGGCCCGGCCATGATCGCGACCGAAGTACTTGAGCGTGCGCAGTCGGAACTGCTGGACTGGCAGGGCAGCGGTATGTCGGTGATGGAGATGAGCCATCGGGGCAAGGAATACATGAGTATTGCTGAGCATGCCGAGGGGACTTTACGCGAGATCATGGAGATCCCGACAAACTACAAGGTGCTGTTTCTCCAGGGTGGCGCCAGTACCCAGTTTGCCGCGATACCGATGAACCTGTTACGTGGCAAAAACAAGGCAGATTATCTGCTGACTGGTATGTGGGGCAAGAAAGCCATAGCTGAGGGCAGTCGTTATTGCCAGGTCAATACCGCGTGCAGTTCGGCAGAGCAGAATTTCAGCGAGATTCCTGCGCCGGATTCATGGAACCTGGACCCGGATGCTGCCTATGTGCATTACACGCCGAATGAAACCATCGGTGGCGTGGAATTCCACTGGATCCCCGATACGGGTGACGTGCCGCTGGTGGCCGATATGTCCTCCACCATTCTGTCCCGACCCATTCCAGTCGAGCGCTTTGGCCTGATCTATGCGGGTGCGCAGAAAAATATTGGTCCTGCCGGCCTCACGCTGGTTATTGTGCGGGAAGACCTGATCGGTGATGTTGTTGATGGCACGCCAACCATGTTCAATTATCAGACCATGGCGGAAAATGATTCGATGTATAACACCCCGCCGACCTTTGGGTGGTACATGGCCGGGCTGGTATTTGACTGGATCAAGGAGCGAGGTGGCCTGAAAGCGATGGCTGAAGTGAACAGGCGCAAGGCGGATAAACTCTATGGCGCCATAGACCAGTCGGACTATTACACTAACCCGGTACGCACTGATTGCCGCTCTTGGATGAACGTACCGTTTATTCTTGGCGATGATGCCCATAATGATGCATTCCTGGCGGGTGCCAAAGAAGCCGGATTAGCCACCTTGAAAGGCCACCGTTCTGTTGGTGGAATGCGCGCTAGCATTTATAACGCCATGCCGGAAGAGGGCGTTGATGCATTAGTTTCATTTATGGCTGATTTTGAATCACGTCAGTCCTGATGGTATTTCATCCGTTGTTTCACGAATAGCTTAAGTTGATAAATGATGTATAAGGTACTGACATTAAACAATATTTCTGTGGCCGGACTGGATCGCCTGCCACGGGAAAAATATGAAATCGCCTCGGAAATCCAGCATCCGGATGCGATCTTGTTACGTTCGTTCAAGATGCATGACATGGAAATCCCGGATACCCTGAGGGCAGTCGGCAGGGCGGGCGCCGGGGTAAACAACATCCCGGTCGACAGGATGAGCGAACACGGAATCCCGGTATTCAATGCCCCGGGCGCCAACGCCAATGCGGTCAAGGAGCTGGTGCTTGCCGGTATGCTGATGTCCTGTCGAAACATTGCCCAGGCCTGGGATTTCGCACGTAACCTGGAAGGCGACGATGGCGAAATCAGTAAACAGGTCGAGGCTGGGAAAAAGAACTTTGGCGGTTTCGAGCTTCCAGGCAGAACTCTGGGTGTTATCGGCCTCGGTGCGATCGGTGTAGAGGTAGCCAATGCGGCCGCCTTGCTGGGTATGAAGGTCATCGGATTTGATCCCGGCGTTACCGTTGAGCGTGCCTGGCAGTTATCGTCCGAGGTTGAGCAGGCCACCGGGGTCGATGATCTGCTGGCGAAATCCGATTTTGTGACCTTTCATGTCCCACTCATTGACGCCACTGCCAACATGATCAATGAAGCACGGCTGAAGCTGATGAAGCCGGAGGCGGTGATTCTGAATTTTGCTCGTAATGGTATCGTTGATGATGAAGCCGTGGTTCGGGCGCTGGATGACAATCGCCTGTATGCTTACATCTGTGATTTTCCCAGCAACCTGCTGAAGCAACACTCGCGGGTAGTTACCTTGCCGCACCTGGGAGCATCGACACGTGAGGCAGAAGACAACTGCGCTATCATGGTGGCCGACCAGATCAGTGATTACCTGGAAAACGGTAATATCAAGAACTCGGTCAATTTTCCTATGGTCAGATTGCCGAGGGTGGCAGACAGCTTCAGGCTTGCCGTGGTCAACTCCAACGTACCGGACATGGTCGGCAAAATCGCCCATGCACTTGGCCAGACAGACCATAATATTGTCCACATGGTGAATGAATCTCGTGGCGAGGTTGCCTATACATTGATGGATCTCGATGCAGAAATTCCCGAGTCACTGGAAAAAACGATCTGTGATATTGATGGTGTTTTATCGGTGCGGCGACTATAACTGTTAACTACATGGCAAGCGAAGAAGAACAACTCAGATCAATCAGGGAAGAGATCGATGCACTGGATGAGCAGATTCAGGAGCTGATTTCCAGGCGTGCGCAATGCGCCAGCGAGGTTGCCCGAATCAAGCGTGAGTCCAATCCGGAAGTTAATGATTTCTACCGCCCGGAACGCGAGGCGGAAGTGCTGCGTATGGTGAAAGCGCGTAACAAGGGTCCGCTTGATGATGAGACCATGGTACGCCTTTTTCGCCAGATCATGTCGGATTCACTGGCGTTACAGATGCCATTGCAGGTGGCTTATCTGGGGCCAGAAGGCACCTATACCCATGCAGCGGCCCTGAAGCAGTTTGGTGAAGCCATTAATCCGATACCGATAGCAGCCATTGACGAAGTATTTCGCGAGGTCGAATCCGGTAGCGCATCCTACGGCATCGTGCCGGTTGAAAATTCAACCGAGGGCGTCATTAATCACACGCTGGATATGTTCATGCAATCACCGCTGAATATCTGTGGTGAAGTTTCGCTGCGTATTCATCATCACCTGATTACCAAGGCGGATAGCCTGGATGGCATCGACAAGATATATGGCCATGTGCAGGCACTGGCACAGTGTCGTGAATGGCTGGATGCCAACCTGCACCATGTAGAACGTGTTGCCGTGTCCAGTAACGCTGAAGCCGCAAGAATTGCCTCTGAATTCACGGATGCAGCAGCGACCGCATCCGAAGCAGCGGCATCCATATATGGGCTGAATATCCTGGTCAGTAACATCGAGGATGATCCGAATAACACCACCCGGTTTATCGTCATCGGCAAGCAGTCGGTTCCTCCCAGCGGAAACGACAAGACGTCTTTGCTACTGTCGACACCGAATCGGCCCGGTGCATTGCATGACATGCTGAAACCGATTGCCGACAATGGTGTCAGTATGACCCGGATTGAATCGCGTCCTTCGCGGCGTGCGGCCTGGGACTATGTATTTTTCGTCGATGTGGATGGACACCAGCAGGATCCGGCAGTCAGCAAAGTACTGCAGGAACTTAAAGAAAATACTTTCCTGGTACGGGTGCTGGGATCCTATCCGCTTTCCATCCTGTAAGTTATTCATACATGATTTTTTCTCCCCATATGTCGTTAATGAATACTCATGCATTACTTACACACTGCGTTTCGCCATGCGATTTTGCCTTGTATGAAAACAAAATCTTCATGCGTTAGATGCCCTGGTTGACTGGATAATGAGCCTGATTAAACTGACCGCGCCCGGTATTTCAAGACTGACTCCCTACCAGCCGGGCAAGCCCATGGATGAGCTCGAACGCGAGCTGGGTATCAGTGACATTATCAAGCTGGCCTCAAATGAAAATCCCTTTGGCCCTAGCCCGCTGGCCCTGGCCGCAGCGCAGAAAGCACTACCGGAAGTTTCCCGCTACCCGGACGGCAATGGATTCGCGCTGCGAAATGCGCTGGCAAATTTTCATGGTGTAGAACCGGGTAATATCGCGATCGGAAATGGCTCCAATGAAATCCTCGAGTTGGTAGCCCGGTTGTTCCTGGTGCCCGGTTCCCAGGCCATGTTTTCCCGGCATGCATTTGCGGTATATCCCATTGTGACCCAGGCTGCCGGTGCGGAAGCAGTGGTTGTGCCGGTTGATAAAGAAACATTGCAGGTTGACCTGCAGGGCATGCTGACGAAGTTGAGTGACAAGGTACGGGTGCTGTTCCTCGCCAATCCGAACAATCCGACAGGTACATGGCTGCAGGCGGATGAACTGCGTGCCTTCATCGAAAAGATCCCGCCGCAGGTCGTGGTCGTTATTGATGAAGCCTATTTTGAATATGTCGACAAGCCCGGGTACGGGTCTGCAGTCGACTGGATCGGGGACTTCCCCAACCTGCTGGTAACCCGTACCTTCTCCAAGATCTATGGATTGGCCGGGTTGCGCATCGGTTATTCAATCTCTCAGCCGGAACTTGCCGAGTTACTGAACCGTGTCCGTCAGCCTTTCAATACCAATCTGCCTGCACAAATGGCCGCTGTGGCCGCGCTGCAGGACAAGGACCATATGACCCTGAGCCGGGAAAAGAACCTGGCGGGTATGAAGCAACTGGAAACGGCATTCGAAGCAATGGGGCTGTCATACATACCGTCGGCGGGAAATTTTATCTGTGTAGATTTCAGACGTGAGGCGATGGCAATCAATAACGAACTGTTACAGCAGGGCGTCATCGTCAGGCCTGTCGCCAATTATGATTTGCCGACCTTTTTACGCGTTACCATCGGTACCGAAGCGGAAAATCAGCGTTTTATCGATGCGCTGTCAGGTTGCCTGTAATGCAGCACCTGTGCGTGATCGGGGTCGGCCTGATTGGGGGCTCGCTGGCACTGGCACTCAAGCCCCATTTCCCGGGGTTGCGTATCACCGGCTGCGGCCGCAATGCAGCCCATCTGGAAAAAGCGATTGAGCTTGGCGTAATCGATGATTACAGCACTGAACCCGCCGAGGCAGTCAGGGGTTGTGACGTGGTGGTGCTGGCAGTGCCGATGGGTAGCATGCAGGCCATACTGGAAGTTATCAAGCCAGCGCTTACAGCCGAAACGGTCATTACCGATGTCGGTAGTGCAAAATACTCACTG
>JBFFRZ010000060.1:0-11704 GCA_041572715.1 Gammaproteobacteria bacterium | reverse complement strand
TCACAAGCGCATTGTCAGAGGCAATGAGAATATGGATAACCTTCTTTCCTACTGGCGCGCGCTAAAACTGGTAGAGCCGGTATATTTGCTCGGGGATGCCGCACATAGCAGGGGTGGCTTGGCGGTCATCCATGGCTGGGTACCCGAAGCGCAGCTTGCCGATGTCATCGAGCAGCTTCGCAAGACCATGGCCAGGCCATTTCATGTAGAAAACCACCCACCAAAAATATATGAGTATGCAAGTGTACCAACTGCCATACGGTATCCCGCCTGGCTGAAGCCATTTGTCTCCCTGACCCGTAATTACGGCACGCCCCGCTATGGTGAGGTTGACCCGACCTGGCTGTTCGCACTCAGCAGCATCCTGCTGTTTGGCATTATGTTCGGTGATGTTGGGCAGGGTGCCACCCTGGTTGTCGCCTCCTATATTTTCAGAAATGTCCTTAAAAGTTATGCCTACCTAATCGGGGCGAACGGGCTATCTTCGATCGTCTTTGGTTTTGTCTATGGGAGTGTTTTCGGCAATGAACATTTGCTAACCCCCTTGTGGCAGTCGCCACTACACGAACCCTCGTCGATTTTGCTGGTTGCCATTTATATCGGCGTCGCATTCATTGCTCTGTCGATCACCATCAATATCTATAACAATATCCTCGTGACTGATTACCACAGGGCGCTCATGTCCCCCGGCGGCCTGCCCAGCCTGATCGCGATATCCTCCGTGATTTTGTACGCCATTAGTGCCGGGCAAAATCTGTTCCTTCCCGGCCTGTTGTTATTCGCATCGCTTTTAATGATGATGCAGTATCTTTGGGTAACCAATAACACACCAACCTCGGAGCGGGTTGTCGTCGTTTCAATTGAGCTACTTGAAACATTGTTAAGCCTTTTTTCGAATATACTCTCGTTCTTACGCGTCGGCGCTTTCAGTCTGAATCATGTTGCGTTAATGCTGGCTGTATTTGCGATTGCTGAAATGCTGCCGGAAAATGGATACTGGTTGATGATGATTCTTGGTAACCTGTTCGTCATTGGTTTTGAGGGAGCTATCGTGATGATCCAGGTGCTCAGGCTGGAATACTATGAAGGTCTTTCAAGATATTTTCAGGCGGACGGCAGGATGTTTCGTCCGCTAAAGCTGGATGATTCTGAAGTTCAGTATCGCTATACATAACCGGGATTAGATAAGGGGAGAACGCTCATGTACTACCTGTTGGCAATGGTTACACTGATTGTATTAGGTACGATAGCAGCCGGGGTCTATCTGACAATTCAACCTGCAGCAATGCCGGCACCACAGCGAGTCAGACATACCGTATTGCTTAATATCGGCGTTTTTTGCATAGCAATTCTTGCGCTCATGGTACTGGGAATCAATGATGTGATGGCACAGGTCGAGTCACATGGCGGAGTGAAAGAGATCACCGTTGGCCTCGGACTTGCCCTGATTGGCATCGGCCTTCCTACCTGTGCCGCTACCATCGCTGCCGGCATTGCCGTGGGCCCGGTCGCGTCAGCAGCACTGGCAGTGATTGTGGAAAAACCTGAGATCTTTGGTCGCAGCCTGGTTTACCTGGGCCTGGCAGAAGGTATTGCCATCTACGGCCTCGTCATCAGTATTCTTCTGCTGGGGCAAATCTGATTGAGTGTCAATCCTCCGATGAAAGCAGATTCCACGCAAACGCGAAGCATAGCCATAGGCTCCGAGGCGCTGGTAACGGGATTCAGCCTGATCGGTTTTGAATCGATTGCGGACCCCAAGCCGGATGATGTGCGCGATTTTATCGATCAACTCAGCCAGAACCACGAGCGTGCATTTTTAGTGGTTGAGCGATATCTGGCAAGGGAACTCGAGGATGTTTTCCGGCCTTTGCAGCAGGAAGGAGGCGATATCCTGATGGTCGAAGTGCCGGCTATTCATGAACCGGAAAAACTTGAATCCTGGTTGTCATCCAGGATCGCACAAAAATTCAGGGCATCGCTGGCCGAAGGTATCTGATATGTCTGAACAGGCATCAGTCGACGAGCTCAGGCAGGCGATACTCTCCCAGGCAAAGAATATTGCCGATGAATATCACGCACGGGCACAGACTGCGCGTGAAAAAATATTGAATGAGGCCCGTGAACACCTGCGTCTGCGTGAAGAACATGAAACGAAGATCGGACGGAATCTTGCAGACAAGGCCTATGCGCGGCAGATTCAGGCAAACGAGCTGAAATTACACCGAAAGCTCGACATGTTGAGATGGAGCATGGTCGAATCGGTCCTTGATTCGCTCAAGAAGCGTTTTATCTCATTTGCAGAGGGCGACCCCCAGGCCTATATCGACGTGCTGGGCAAGTGGACGCTTGAAGCCTGCAAACTGCTTGACCACAAAGAGTTGGTCGCTGAGCTGAATCACAGGGATTACCTGTTACTGGCCGATCAGTGGGACGAGTTTGTTTCGAAATATGTCCCCGAGGGCGTCAACCTGAAACTGCTCAAGCCGCATAATGAAACACTGGGTGGTATACGTGTTCGCACAAAAGATAACCATGTCAGAGTCGATAATTTCTTCGAGTCCCGTTTGCAATGGTTGATGCCCCAGTTACAGCAGATCATCATGCGCCGACTGTTTTCAACCGTTGAGCAACTCAACCAGTTGATACACAAGTAATGAACAGGATTATAGAAATCAACGGTCCGATAGTACGTATCGAAGTTGAAGATGCGCATATCGGTGAACAGGTCGAAGTAGGTGACCTTAAACTGATCGGTGAAATCATTGTGCTTGAGGGTAAGGAGGCCATAGTCCAGGTTTACGAGTCTACTGTCTCCTTGAAGCCGGGCGATAAGGTCAAGACCCTGGGCTATCCATTGAGCGTGGAACTTGGCCCCGGCCTGCTTGGGCAGATATTTGATGGAACACAAAGGCCACTGCAAACGATTGCAGATCTTCATGGAAGTTTTATCCCGCGTGGCCTGCATCTCGCTTCGCTGGATCGTGCGAAGGTCTGGTCTTTCATGGTGAATGAGGAACTGTCTGCGGGCCAGTATCTGAATGGCGGTGAAATTATCGGCACGGTGCAGGAAACCTCGCTGATCCAGCACAAGATACTGGTTCCTGCGGATATTCAGGGTGAATTGCTTGAGCTGGCGCCATCAGGAGACTACAACATAGAAAAAACCATCGGCCGTGTGCGCAGGCCGAGCGGCGAGATACATAAACTCAGGTTGTTTCATCGATGGCCGGTAAGAAAGGCAAGGCCATATAGCCACAGGCTTCGCTCCTCGGAACCACTACTTACCGGCCAACGTATCCTGGATACATTTTTCCCGCTGCTTAAGGGCGCCAAGGCCGCCGTGCCCGGACCATTTGGTGCGGGAAAGACCATGGTTCAGCATCAGATTGCCCGATGGTCCAACGCTGATGTTGTTATTTATGTCGGTTGTGGTGAGCGAGGGAATGAACTGGTAGATATTCTGAAATCATTCCCTGAACTGGTAGATCCGAATAGCGGACGCCCGCTCATGGAAAGAACGTTGATCATCGCGAACACTTCGAATATGCCTGTCGTAGGACGTGAGGCCTCCATCTATGTCGGTATCACACTGGGCGAGTATTTCAGGGACCAGGGAATGGATGTCGTTATTCTTGCAGATTCCACCAGCCGCTGGGCTGAGGCATTAAGAGAAGTTGGCGGCCGTCTTGGTCATATGCCGGTAGAAGAGGGTTATCCGGCTTATCTCGCCTCACGCCTGTCTGCATTTTATGAGCGTGCAGGACAGGTCAAGGCCTTATGCGGTGCTACCGGTTCAGTTTCCCTGATTGGGGCCGTATCTCCACCGGGCGGGGATTTTTCGGAGCCCGTTACGACACATACCAAGGAGATCATCCAGACGTTCTGGGCCTTGTCCAAGGAACTGGCGGATGCCCGACATTACCCTTCGATCGACTGGAACAGCAGTTTCTCCGAGCATATCAACGAAGCATCGAGGTGGTGGGCCAGGCATATCAGTCCGCTATGGCTGCAAAGACGGGACCTGGCAATGTCACTGCTCGCGCAGGAAAGCGAACTCTCCCGCATGGTGAACCTGGTAGGGCCCGAGGCATTATCCTCCGAGCAGCGCTGGGTCATGGAAAGCGCCGCCATGATCAGGGAAGGAATATTGCAACAAAGCGCACTTGATGAGGCCGATAGCTATTCTTCGGCACAAAAACAGTTCCTGTTGCTGGACCTGGTGCTGACGCTGTACCAGAAGGGGGCACAACTGGTCGATATCGGTGTTCCGGTTCAACACCTGTCGAGACTGCCTCTGATCAGTCAGGTCAAGCGACTGAAATCACAATATCGTAGCGATGAAACAGAAAAGCTTGAACAATTTCGTAATGAAATCAATAAGATAATGGGTAATATTCATGCAGAATATGAGTCCAGTATCAACGAGCCGGCAGAAGCATGAGCCAGCTGGAATATCAAACCGCGTACCGCGCTGAAGGCGGCTTGCTCTACATGAAGCAGGTGCCCGGGGTTGCCTATGGTGATCATGTACTGGTCAGGGACCGCCTGGGAAATACCCGAAACGGTCAGGTCATACGCACCTCGAACGAGTTGGTACTGATCCAGGTACTGGAATCGACTTCCGACCTGTCGCTTGAGAACACCTGGGCCCGTTTCCTCGATGAGCCATTCAGGCTGGCGTTGTCGCCCGACATACTGGGCCGGGTGTTCAACGGCATAGGCAAACCGAGAGACGGACGCCCGCCCATTGTCTCCGAATATGATTTTGATATTAATGGCTCGGCGATGAACCCGGCTGCACGCAGCTATCCGAAGGAATTTATCCAGACCGGTATCTCAACGATCGATGGTCTCAATTCACTGGTTCGAGGGCAGAAACTGCCCATATTTTCCGGGTCTGGTCTGCCGCATAACCGTCTGCTTGCGCAAATCGTCAGGCAGGTTAAGTTACTGGGCGAGGAGACCGAGTTTTCCATCGTATTTGCAGCCATGGGAATATCACATTCGGACGCGCATTTTTTTGAATCCGATTTTGAAAGCAACGGCGTGCTTGGCAATGTCGTGATGTATCTCAATCATGCAGATGATCCCCCGCTGGAACGACTATCCCTGCCGCGTGCTGCACTGACTGCTGCTGAATACCTGGCCTTTGAACTGGATCGTCATGTGCTGGTGCTAATGACTGATATGACCAACTATGCCGAGGCGTTGCGCGAAGTGGCCACGGCCAAGGGGGATGTGCCTACCAGGAAGGGGTATCCGGGCTACCTGTATTCGGATCTTGCCGAAATCTATGAACGTTCGGGCAGAATCGAAGGCAGAAGCGGTTCTATTACCATGGTGCCGGTAGTCAGTATGCCCAGTGACGATATTACCCATCCGATACCGGACCTCACCGGTTATATTACTGAAGGGCAAATCGTATTAAGCAGGGAATTACACAATGCCGGGATCTATCCGCCGGTCAATGTACTGCCATCACTGTACCGGCTGATGACAGACGGCATAGGCAAGAATGACACCCGAGAAGACCACCCCAGGGTATCCAGTCAATTGTACTCGCTGTATGCCAAATCACAGGAGGTTCGCAACCTCGCATCAATCATCGGTAAGGAGGAACTGAGCCAGATGGACCAGCGATACCTGCAGTTTGCCGATGAATTCGATCGAAACTTTGTCGGGCAGAGCGAGGACGATGATCGCAGTATTGAAGATACGCTGATGATCGCCTGGGATTTACTGTCGTATTTCCCAGCAGAAAGCCTGATTCGGGTCAGCGAGGAAGACGTGAAAACCTGGCACCAGCGGAAACGTGACGTCATTGTCGAAAAATGATCCGTAAACTCAAACTGCCGCCGACCAAGAGCACCCTGATTCGTCTGAAAAAACAGGTGATGTTCCTGTATGAGGGTCAGGAACTGCTCGAACATAAAGGAGAGCTGCTGGGCAGGCTGATTCATGAAAGTCTCGCGCGCTATCGCGAGCTAAGAAGCGAGATTTCTCCCAGGGTTAAAGATGCATACTACTGGTTATCAGTGTTACAGATGAGAACCGGCAAATATGCGCTCAAATGCGCAGCCGACGAGGTCTCACGGGCCGCCAGTATCGATATATTACCCAAACGTCATCTGGGAGTTGAATACCCGTCAACCACGATAGCAAAGCAGCCGCTGAATCCCGTCGGTCTGATGGGTACTGATTCAAGTTTTGATGAGACCCGCACGGCCATGCAGGAAATGGTCATCACTCTGGCAGAACTGGCTCAATATGAGGTGATGATCAGCAGGCTGATCGACGAACACAGCAAGATACAGAAACGCGTCAACGCGCTTAAGTACAACATCATACCGAGCCACGAAGCCACGATTAAATATATTCATGAAATGATGGAGGAAAGTGACAGAGAGTCGATCTTCCAGATCAAAATGCTGAAATCACAACAAAGCTTCAATGTTAACGGGATATGAAATTTCAGGTCATATGACATCAGCCAC
Organism: Gammaproteobacteria bacterium; assembly: GCA_041572715.1. Lineage (GTDB taxonomy): Bacteria > Pseudomonadota > Gammaproteobacteria > JAJDYQ01 > JAJDYQ01 > JAJDYQ01. The sequence continues at coordinate 5,207 of JBFFRZ010000060.1, read as the reverse complement.
TCAAGTTGCTAACATAGCGCAGGCATCTTGTGATGACGAACCAAAATACTAAAAAATATATCCTGCTGATCAGCATTCATGGGCTCATTCGCGCAAGCAACCTGGAACTCGGCCGGGATGCAGATACTGGTGGCCAAACCAAGTATGTCGTTGATCTCGCCAACTCACTTGCCTCTTATAATAGCGTCGGCCAGGTTGACCTGTTAACCAGGCGTGTAGTTGACCCCTCCGTAGATGATGAATATCAGCAGCCCATAGAGCAACTTTCAGAAAAGGCACGGATAGTGCGTATCGATGCCGGTCCGCAAGAATACATCCCCAAGGAAGCACTGTGGGATTATCTGGACAGTTTCATGGATAACCTGATGTATTGGCTGAATGAGCAGGGGCGCATGCCGGATTTGATTCATAGTCATTATGCAGACGCTGGTTATGTTGGAGTCAAGCTTGCCAGCCTGCTGGGTGTTCCGCTGGTCCATACCGGTCATTCCCTGGGTCGGGACAAACGTAAACGCCTGCTGGCGAGTGGCCACACCCGCGCACAGATTGAGCAAACCTATAACATTGAACGTCGCATTGATGCCGAAGAAGAGGTCCTGGCCAATGCCGACCTCGTTGTGACCAGCACACAAAACGAAATTGAAGAACAATATGCACTGTACAACTATTACGATCCAAAACGCATGGAGGTTATACCTCCAGGCACTGACCTGAATCAGTTTCATCCCCCTTCACCGGGTCAGCAGATTCCATTTCGTGACCGGCTCTCGCAGTTTCTGACAGAGCCCGATAAACCCATGATACTGGCTCTGTCGCGGCCGGACGAACGCAAGAATATCCTGACCCTGATAGAGGCCTATGGTGAATCTCCACGTCTACAGAACATAGCCAACCTGGTCGTGATTGCGGGGACACGTGACGATATCCGTGATATGGACAAGGGTGCACAGGAGGTGTTGACCAACATTCTGTTACTGGTCGATTCCTATGATCTGTATGGCAGGGTTGCAATACCTAAATTTCATCGCCCGGAAGAAGTGCCGGATATTTACCGCCTGGCCGCCACAACCCGTGGTGTTTTCATCAATCCCGCGCTCACCGAACCATTTGGTCTTACCTTGCTGGAAGCAGCAGCAAGCGGATTGCCGGTTGTCGCCACTGAAAATGGCGGCCCGGTTGATATCATTGGCAACTGCCACAATGGCGAGCTTATTGATCCGCTCGATAAAACTGCCATGACAGAAGCCTTGCTGAAACTACTGGATGATCCCGAAGCCTGGTCCCAGGCATCCAGCAATGGCATCAACGGCGTCAGGAAATACTATTCCTGGCAGGCGCATGCCGATCGTTATCTAAATAAAGTCAGTTCACTTATAGGGAAATATCAAACGCTGCCCAGTGAACGGCCTGCAAAAAAGGGGATGCGCTACCAGGAACGTGCAATTTTTACCGATATTGATCAGAACCTGCTGGGTGATTCAGCGGCACTGAAACAATTTATCAGCATCGTCCGTGAAAACAGAAAATGCGTCACGTTCGGTATTGCCACTGGCCGGCGGATAGACAGTGCGCTTGCAGTATTGAGGAAACACGATGTACCACGGCCTGATGTGCTCATCAGCAGCCTGGGGACACGTATACATTACGGACAATCATTGACCGAGGATAGTTACTGGGCTGACCATATCGATCATGACTGGAGCCTGCCAAAAATCAAACGGGCGTTTTCAGATATCCCAGGGCTGAAGCTTCAACCCAAGAAAGAACAATCAGCCTTCAAGCTTTCCTACTATTATGATCAGCGGCATGCACCTGCGCTGGATGAACTGGTCGCAACCCTGCGCGACCTTGAGATAACTGCCCATATGACAACTTCATTCGGTCAGTACCTGGATATCATCCCTTCAAGAGCGTCCAAAGGCCAGGCACTACGCTATGTTTCGCAGCGGTTCGATATACCGCTACACCAGATCCTGGCTGTGGGTGGATCAGGCTCGGATGAGGATATGATGCGTGGTAATACACTCGCAGCAGTAGTCGCAAACCGCCACCATGAGGAGTTGTCACAACTAATTGACCTGGAACGGATTTACTTTGCCAGTAAACCCTACGCAATGGGCATACTTGAGGCGATCGACCATTATGATTTCTTTGGGGCATGCAGTGTGCCGCAGGAAACCGGGTGAAGAAGACGTCGTTTATGCCTGCTGAATATCCACCAGATAGCTTCACGAATATGATTACGACACGATGAATACCGCATGCCTGTGTATTTTTGGAGAAGTGCTTTTTGATCATTTTCCAGACGGGAAAAGCGTGCTCGGCGGTGCTCCTTTCAATGTTGCCTGGCATTTACAGGCCTTTGCGCAACCTTGCTGTTTCCATAGCCGGGTGGGTACGGATGCTGAAGGTGATCAGATCAAGGCCGCCATGCAGCAATGGGGGATGAATACAAGCTACCTGCAAACCGACTCCGAGCGCAGCACGGGAAAAGTTAACGTCATCATAAGAGACAACGAGCCCACTTATGACATTGTCCAGCACTGTGCCTATGATGCCATAGAGCCAGTATCGACAAAGATGAACTGCAAATTACTTTATCACGGCAGCCTGGCACTCAGAGAAGCCCGCTCGAAAGCTGCATTGGAGTCCCTGAAAGAACAACGTCCCGGGATTGTTTTTGTCGATGTGAACCTGAGACCGCCCTGGTGGCAGGCTGATGCGGTAGGCCAAATGCTGCAGGGAGCTGACTGGGTCAAGTTGAATACTGATGAGCTTGAACAACTTTCATCTTCGGATCTTTACGATACCCGGGCGGGCTATGATTTCATCAGTCGCTACCGGCTCACAGGGCTTGTCGTTACACATGGCGCCAGAGGCGCCGAGATATTACTGGAAAATGGTGATCGCTATGAGGTTGAGCCAGGCATGGCGGCTACGGTTATAGATACTGTGGGAGCAGGAGATGCACTGACAAGTATTATCATTCTGGGGCTGAGTCTTGAGTGGCCATTGCAACAGACACTGGAGCGCGCGCAGCAGTTTGCCTCCGCCGTGGTCGGCCAACGGGGCGCCACCATTAATGATCCCGCATTCTATCAACCCTTTATAAATGAATGGCTTTAGAGCTTGCATCAGGGTATCCAAATGCGCTGATGTCATCCATCAGGACGGTAATGATTCGGAGTCAAAATACCGGTCATAGTTAGCGTGAATAATATTCGGGTAAAACATAGACTATAGGCATGTACGAACAGATATCACATTCCTTGCTGAACACGATCCTGGACGAAATCAAGCCGGAGATACGCAAGAAGGATATACGGCACTTTTACACCCGTCTGGGCGCCAACTTCTACGGTATACATACGCTGTTCCAGCGATTGTACGGGGAACGCCCGGACTTCGAGCTGCAAATGAGACGGTTGGTAGAGGTCATGGCCAGTCAGTACATTCTGCGGGAAACCCCTTTGAGAAAGATTGATGATATGCGTGAGCACGATCATAACTGGTTTCTCAGTCAGCAATGGGTCGGAATGGCACTTTATACCGACGGATTTGCGCATGATCTGGAAGGCCTGAGGTCAAAGATTCATTATTTTCAGGAACTTGGCATATCCATGATACATATCATGCCAATACTGAAATGCCCTGTAGGTGCCAGTGACGGCGGCTATGCCGTCAGTGACTTCCGTGATGTAGATGAGCGCATCGGCACATTGAAGCAGCTTCGCTCGCTGGCGAGGGATCTACGACAACGTGGAATCCTGCTGGTGCTTGACGTCGTCATGAACCATACCTCGGATGAACATGAATGGGCTACCAGGGCCCGCCATGGTAATGAGAAATACCAGAATTATTACTACATGTTCGATAGTCGGGAAATCCCGGACATGTTTGAAGAGACCATGCCGGAAATCTTTCCCGAAACTGCACCGACCAACTTCACCTACGATGAGGAATCGCAAAAATGGGTGATGACCGTATTTAACTCCTACCAGTGGGATCTGAATTACAGCAATCCGGAAGTATTCATCGAAATGCTGGACGTGATCCTGTTTTGGGCCAATGTTGGTGCGGACATTGTGCGCCTCGATGCTGTGGCATTCCTCTGGAAGAAGATTGGTACCACTTGCCAGAATGAGCATGAAGCCCACCTGATCCTGCAGTTGATGAAAGACTGTTGCCAGGTGACCGCACCAGGTGTGCTGTTTATTGCTGAAGCGATTGTTGCACCGGTGGAAATCACAAAATATTTTGGTGAGGACGCGATCATCGCCAAGGAATGTGAAATAGCTTATAACGCCACATTCATGGCACTCTTGTGGGATGCCGTTGCGACGAAAAATGCACAACTGCTGAACCAGGGTGTAAAAAACCTGCCCACCAAACTGGATCGGGCTACCTGGCTTAATTATGTCCGATGCCATGATGATATCGGGCTCGGATTTGATGACAATGATATAAAACTTGCTGGTTATGATCCCAAGGCACATCGAAAGTTTCTGGTGGATTATTTCACGGGTGGCTATGGTGACAGTCATGCAAAAGGCCAGCCATTTGGTTTCAACGCTAAAACCGGCGATGTTCGAATTTCCGGAGCGCTGGCTTCACTGGCGGGACTGGAATACGCCATTGAAAGCGGTGACGAGCAATCTATACAAGACGCAATTGATTTAATCCTGCTGCTGCATAGCATGATCCTGTCATTTGGTGGTATTGCGCTTATTTATCATGGAGACGAGATTGGAACGCTCAATGACTATTCCTACCTTGATGCTGACCACAAGGCAGGAGACAGCCGTTGGCTGCACCGTCCGAGGATAGACTGGAACAAGGCGGATCGCCGAAACCAGCATGGTTCCATCGAACAGAGAATCTTTGATGGATTACAGAAAATGATCGCTGTCAGCAAAAGCACCGAGGCCTTTGCGGACTATAATAATCGTGAGCTAATCGACACCGACAACCCTCATCTCTTTGTTTTTATCAGAAATAATCCATTTCGCCTCAATGACAACGTAATTATCGTCGGCAATTTTGATGGCAGACCGCAGTCATTGACCCTGAGCGATCTGGGTCACCGTGGCAGTTTCGAATACGCAAGATTACAGGACCTCTATACCGGAGAATCACCATCACTATTCAAGGACCAGCTAGTTATTCCTCCATATCGCTTTTATTGGCTCACTGAGCGTTAGCTACTG
>JBFFRZ010000059.1:0-11718 GCA_041572715.1 Gammaproteobacteria bacterium | reverse complement strand
TTATACTTTTTAATCAGTTATTTCAATATTAATCTGCATTTCAGGATTAATTTAACCTACGGAGACAACAATGAAAGCAATAGAACTACTGGTCGGGCGCATCCTCCTCGCCCAGATTTTCATCTTGGCTGGCATCGACAAACTCGGTGCCGGCTATTCGGGTACCCAGGCCTACATGGAATCCATGGGGGTCCCGGGGGCACTATTACCCGTAGTGATTGCCCTCGAGATCGCGGGTGGATTGGCACTGGCCGCGGGATTCATCACCCGCTATGCAGCATGGGCGCTGGCTGCATTTACGGTAGTTGCGGGCGTATTGTTTCACGCGAACTTTTCTGATCAGATGCAGACAATCCTGTTCATGAAAAACATGGCGATGGCGGGCGGTCTGCTGGTACTTGCAGCGGCGGGAGCGGGCGCACTCAGCCTGGATCACAAATTGAATTCAAAGGAGGCCTGAGGTGCATATCATCAAGGCACAGGAAATGATGGAAGGCAGCGGCGTCACAGTACGCCGCCTGTTTCCCTTTTATCGTGATCGGCTGGTGGCCGACCCGTTCGTACTGTGGGATGACTTCAGCATTGGTGAAGGCGCCGGTTTCCCGACCCATGCCCACCGGGGTTTTGAAGCCATCACCTATTTATTCAGCGGCAGCATGAACCACGCCGACAACCTTGGTAATGACTCCACGGTTACGCCCGGGGGCGCACAACGATTCACCGCAGGCAAGGGTATTGAGCATTCTGAAATGCCGGGTAGTGACGGTGTCACCACTGGCATCCAGTTATGGATCAACCTGCCGCAGTCCATGAAACAAATCGATCCGGGCTATCAGCAGGTCAACGCCGAAGATATCCCACAACAGGTGATCAACGGTGTCACTGTGCGGGAAATTGTCGGCGGGCATTCACCGGTACAGCTGAAAACGCCTGTGCGCTATGCGGAAATCCGTATGACTCAAGGCAGCGAATATACGATCGACGTCGATAACGGTATGCAGGGCATCATTTACCTGCAGAACGGCAATATCAACATTAACGATCAGCAACTCAGCGCAGGAGATGCCATGCAAGTCAGTCAGGGTGAGCAGGCGGTACTGCGGGCAGAGGAATCATCCCGTATCATGCTGGCCCTGGGTAAGCCCCTCCACGAAACCGTGCGACTAAGTGGCGGGTTTGTTGACTAGCGAGCCCCTGATTGACTGATCAGGACCCGCTAGATCAGGAAACCGCTGTTGTTACTGGAAGTAACGAAACACAATACCCCAGTGACCACCGTCATCATGATGCGCGACGGGATGAGAATGATCATGTGCATGACCCCGGTGGTGCGGGTGCGCATGCTCGCCATGATGGATTTTCCTGGCGCGGTGCTTGTGTCCGCGACCAGGGTGATCCGGCTTGTAAACATGATGATGCTTACTCCACTGTTTTTCATACTTGCCATCGTACCGATGGCCTGCCTGAACCGGCAGCGATGACAGCATTACAACCATTAACATGGTAATCATAGTCAGCTTTTTCATTTAAATGCTCCTGTTGTTAATCACAGGGTCATAGTAGCCACCTGTAGCTGAACACAGGCTGAACCGCGCAGATCGATATCCCTGAATTTTTACTGTTCGTTCAGCCTGCGTTCAGCAGGCATTCACCAACCTGTACCCATGGAAGCCAAAAGAATTAACAATATCCATGTATGCTGTTATGACTATCCCGCTCCAACGGACTTGCTGGGCCCGGACAGCCCTCATGCGGTATACGATACATTTCCGGGGCCCACCATGAGCTCGCCTGGCCGTATGAATGATGTCGGGTTTTTTATATGATGTTTCGCAACGAAACCAGGAAACGGCCTGTGTATTACACAAAACCCATACTGATGCTAATTGTGTTGCTGACTGTTGCATTTGCCAGCCCCGCTGGCTATGCGCAGAGAAGCAGTAATGGCAGCGGTCTCGAGCAGGCGATTCGTTCGATAGAACAACAAACTGGCGGGCGAGTATTGTCTGCAGATAAGCGGAGGGTTGATGGCCAGGCAAGGTATCGTCTGAAAGTTCTTACTCCCTCTGGACGGGTGCGCATCATCTATATCGATGCCAACTAGAGCATGCGAATCCTTCTGCTGGAAGATGAAGCCCTGTTACGAAACCAGTTACAGGAACAACTGCAACAGGAAGGCTATATTGTCGACGCCTCCGATAACGGGGAGGAAGGTCTTTACCTTGGTAATGAATACCCGATCGATGCCGGCATTATCGACATCGGGCTACCAGGAATCAGTGGGCTTGAAGTAATTCAGCTACTCAGAACAAACAACCGAAATTTTCCGATACTCATACTGACAGCAAGGGGCCGCTGGCAGGAGAAAGTTGAGGGGCTGGAAGCAGGGGCAGATGATTACCTGACCAAGCCATTCGAGGTTCAGGAACTGCTTGCGCGACTACGCGCAATATTAAGACGCTCCAGTGGCCATGCCACATCCATCATCAATAATGGACCCATTGTGCTCGACACTAGCACTCAAACGGTCACGATAGAAAAACAATTGGTGGAACTAACCTCATATGAATACAAGATACTTGAGTACATGACATTACATATGGGCAAGGTAATCTCCAAAAGCGAGTTAACTGATCACATCTATGCACAGGACCATGACCGAGACAGCAATGTCATAGAGGTATTTATCAAACGCCTGCGAAATAAACTGGATCCGGATCAGAACATTCAACCTATTGAGACATTACGTGGGCGCGGATATCGTTTGAAAGTGCTGCAAACAGACTGAAAACATCATGAACCACCGACTGTCTATCAACCAGCGAAGCCTGATTGCCATTATCCTGAGTCTGGTCTGCTTTCTTGGTACCGCCGGCTGGCTGCTGGACAAGGCTTTTCGTGATAGCGCATTACAGGGAGAGCAGCAAAGGCTTGAATCCATCTTATATGGCCTGCTCGCAGTTACCGACATCTCCCCTGAAGGCAAACTATCATTACCTAACTTTCTGGCAGATGAACGCTTTAACCGACCCAACTCCGGCCTGTATGCGTCAATCAATGACGAACAGAATGAGTCTCTTTGGCAGTCCCGCTCAGCACTTGGGCAGGCATTGCCCCGACTTTATCAACAAGTAACAGGCAAACGAAACTTTCAATACCCAACAGCATCCGGCTATTTTATTTATAGCGCCGGTATTGCCTGGGAAGTGGAAGCCACACAGGTGGTAAAACTCGATTTTCATATTATTTCATCGCCGGATTTTTACCAGCTACAGGTCACTCAGTTCAGGAAAAGTCTATGGGGGTGGTTTATTGCGCTTGCGCTGATTCTGCTGGTTGTACAGATAGCGGTACTTAAATGGAGCCTGTCCCCCCTGCAACAGGTAAGCAGAGACCTGCATACAGTCGAATCGGGTAAAAAACAGCAATTATCCAGTGATTATCCGGTCGAGCTAATGGGATTAACAGAAAACCTGAATAATTTGCTGAATAATCGTGAACAACAGCTCAGCCGCTATCGCAACTCACTGGATGACCTTGCACATAGTCTGAAAACTCCGTTGGCTGTATTGCGCGGGATGGACCTGAGAAATGCCGAAACCAGCAAAGCGATTACTGTGGAACAGGTGGAACGGATGACGCGTATTCTTGATTACCACCTGCAAAGAGCAGCAACTGCGGGACAGGCTCCTCTGATGAATACAACCCGCGTTAAGCCCATCGTCGAGCGGCTGGTGAATTCGTTAAGTAAGGTATATGCGGACAAAAAGGTGCATTGCGACATCGATATCGAAAATGATCAGGGTATCGCGGTCGATGAGAATGATTTAATGGAGTTACTCGGCAACCTGCTCGACAATGCCTACAAGTGGTGTTCAGGGGAGATTCTCATCTCGATATCCGATGAAGCAGAACACACGGTTATACAGGTTGAAGATAACGGGCCCGGTATCCATGCCGAGCAGCGCAACGAGGTACTGCTCCGTGGCAAACGGGCTGACCAGTCTGTCGATGGACAGGGTATCGGGCTTGCACTGGTTAGCGAGGTTGTTCGTGCATATCGCGGCGATATTGAAATTTCCCGAAGCGGCCTGGGGGGAGCGCGCATCACCCTGAATTTTCCATACAAGGGCCGTACTGGAAAAATATTGCCGTACTACTCCGATACATGAATAATGACATGCTGTTCATAAGCACTATGGCAACATGTCATTGATACAAAACAAGATCATTGTAGGAAGCTCGGAATGGTGTGGATTACCGGACCTGGGTATACCTGCAATCAAGGCACGGGTTGATTCGGGTGCAAAAACATCCTCAATTCATGCCTTCAATATCAAGACATTCAAACGTCATGGAATAACCTGGGTCGGCTTTGACATCCACCCTTTGCAGCATGACCGAAAAACCAGTGTTCACTGCGAATCACAGGTTATCGGCAGACGTATCGTCAAAAGTTCGAATGGCACGAGCGAAAAACGTTATGTCATACAAGCCACACTTAATATCGCTGAACAGTCCTGGGAAATTGAACTGACACTAACCAACCGGGATTCCATGGGCTTTCGCATGCTGCTGGGCCGCGAAGCCATGCACGGCCGCATACTGGTTGACCCATCACTGGCACACAACCTGCATGAACCCACTGCGGCAGAGATCAAGCACTGGTATGACATCTCTTTTGCGGGACGCGCGGGCCTCAAGATCGGTCTGCTTGCCAGTGATCCGGGCCTGTACAGTAATCGCCGCATCATGGAAGCGGGTGAAGAACTCGGCCATGAAATGCTGTTCCTGAATATCAAGTACTGTTACATGAAACTCGATGCCAATGCGCCTGAAGTTCATTATCGGGGCGGACGGATCATCAATGATCTGGATGCGGTGATTACCCGCATACGCCCCAGTGCAACCTTTTATGGCTGTGCGCTGGCACGACAGTTCGAGAGCATGGGTGTTTACACGCTGAACCATTCCGACGCCATCGCACAATCACGTGACAAGCTTTATTCACTGCAACTACTGCTGAAAAACGGACTGGATATTCCAACTACCGGCTTTGCAAATTCACCCATGGATACCGCCGATCTGATTGAAATGGTTGAAGGCGCGCCACTGATTGTCAAATTACTGGAGGGGACACAGGGACGCGGAGTGGTGCTTGCAGAGACCCAGAAGGCCGCAGAGAGTGTGATCAATGCGATCAAGTCGCTGCGCGCCAACTTGCTGGTACAGGAATACGTCAAGGAAGCCCGGGGCAAGGATCTGCGCTGTTTTGTCATTGACGGCAAGGTGGTTGCATCCATTCAACGGGAGGCGGCGCCGGGAGAGTTCAGGGCCAATATTCACCAGGGCGGTACAGCCAGCATTGTAAAGATATCCCCGGAAGAGCGCCGACTGGCGCTAAAGGCCGCCAGGATTCTTGGCCTCAAGGTCGCCGGGGTCGACATTATTCGCTCATCCAAGGGACCGTTATTACTGGAAGTAAATTCATCACCCGGCCTCGAAGGAATTGAAGCGGCAACCGGTAAGGACATTGCTGCCAGCATCATTCGGTCGATCGAGAAGCACGTCAACTGGGACAAGCAGTAGCGCCCAATGCATGCCATAGAAATCAGCAATCTGCATAAAACCTATCGTAATGGCCTTGTGGCGCTGGATGGTATCGATCTGCAGGTCAAACCGGGTGATTTCTTTGCCCTGCTGGGCCCGAACGGCGCAGGCAAATCCACCGCCATTGGTATTATCACTTCACTGATCAACAAGACCGATGGCATGGTAAAGGTCTTCGGGCACGACATCGACACTGACTTTGCAGCAGCGAAGTCCTGCATCGGAGTTTTGCCACAGGAATATAACTTCAATGTCTGGGAACCGATTGAAGAGATACTGGTAAACCAGGCCGGGTATTATGGCATTGAGCGTCACGAGGCATTCAACCGGGCGAAACACTGGCTGAAGGAACTTGGTCTATGGGACAAGCGCCGAGAGATTGCGCGCAACCTGTCCGGGGGCATGAAGCGCCGCATGATGATCGCCCGTGCCCTCATGCATAACCCCAGGTTACTTATTCTTGATGAACCTACCGCCGGCGTTGATATTGAAAACCGGCGCACCATGTGGAACTTCCTTACCCGGCTTAACCAGCAGGGTACAACCATCATACTAACCACCCATTACCTGGAGGAGGCAGAAAATCTCTGCCGTAATATTGCCATTATTCATCATGGCAAGGTTATCGAACACACCAGTACCCGGGAGCTGATCAATCGGCTGGGTAATGAGACTTTCATACTCGACACCCGGAACAGCATCCTTGAGATTCCCGAACTCGACTGTCATGCGGTACGCATCATCGACGACCATACGCTCGAAGTGGACATAGACAAGGGCATGGGTGTCAGTAACCTGTTTGATGAACTCAACCGCGTGGGTATCGATGTACTCAGTATGCGCAACAAGACCAACCGCCTTGAACAACTTTTCATGCAACTGGTAGATGAGCGGGCGAGCAAATGACAAATACCGAACAATGGATCGCCTTCAAGACGATTTTGATCAAGGAATTCCTGAGATTCATCAGAATCTGGAAGCAGACCGTACTCCCACCTATGATCACAACCGGGCTGTACTTCATTATTTTTGGTAACCTGATTGGTGAGCGTATTGGCACCATGGATGGGTATCAATATATAGACTTTATTGTACCGGGCTTGATCCTGATGGCCGTGATCACCCAGAGTTATGCCAATACCGTGTCATCATTCTTCATGGCCAAGTTTCAGCGCAATATCGAGGAAATGATGGTATCCCCGACACCCAATTACATTATCGTTCTGGGTTACACCGGGGGTGGCATTGCTCGCGGACTCATTGTCGGCGTCGCAGTAACCGCGGTATCGATGTTATTCACCCGTCTCAACATTCACAATATTGCGATACTATTAAGTATCGTACTGCTGACCGCAACCCTGTTCTCGCTTGCCGGCATCATTAATGCCATTTACGCCAGAACGTTTGATGACATTTCCATTATTCCGACATTTATCCTTACACCGCTGACGTACCTGGGCGGGATTTTCTATTCAATAAACCTGTTACCCGAATTCTGGCAGAACGTGTCTCTCGCCAACCCGATCCTGTACATGATAAATGCCTTTCGCTATGGCTTCATCGGTGTCAGCGATATCCACCTGGCAGTTTCCTACAGCATCATCCTCGCCTTTATTGCCGTGCTGTATCTATACTGCCTGCGGTTACTCAATCGGGGAGTCGGCATCAGGAGCTGATGCTAGCCCCATGTATTGCTTTCAATCGCCATCCGCAGGTCGCTTGCATTGGGAAACTTTTTGAGAATCAACGTCCGTTTCAGCCCACAGATTATTTCCTTTATCTGCTTTGGCAAACCGGCATAGGCCTTTCTGCCACCCAGCGACTCGTAAAACAGGTATATGGCCGCACAAATGTCTTCCTGCCGATTGGCCCTGGTGGCGCGCCCCCAGTGAAAAAGGTCTATCAGTTTCAACTCGTAAGTCAGACCAAGACGACGCACAATTATATTTTCAGCATGCAGGTCGCCATGATATTCACCAAGATGATGGATACACTCGATACCGGAAATCAGCGCGTGCAATAAGTGTACTGCCTGAAAAACGGGCAGTCGCTTGCCCCTGAACCGATTAAGATGATCAGACAGTAATTCACCTTCCACATACTCTGATATCAGTGCTGTTATAGGAGTTTTGCGAAAGTTGAATACTTCCTGCGCGTGATACTGGATGAGTATGGGACATTCGACCAGGCGGTGTAACTTGGCCGCATAGGTAGCCGCTTCCCTGTTCCTGATGTTCCGGTGCGGAAAAAACAGTTTGGCCGCCCGTTCTATATTCGTACTGATTTCCCTGATCTGGTAAACCTCACCCTGCCAGCCCTGTCCAAGCAGGGAAATGACCTCATACTTGCCCGCCAGCCTGCGACCGGCCTGCAGATTAAATGACTCAATTTTATGGCTTTGCTTCACCGCTTCATACCCTGCTTGTCAGCTATTGCCGGCACCGGAATAGAAGAAGCCGAATACCCGATATCATCGTGGATTCATCGGCAGGATGCGAGTATGTCGATCACTTATTTCTCTTGTCAATCGTGTCCGGCATTTGTATGGTTCGCACCCCATGAGCGAATTACTCAAAGCAACCAGTTTAACCAGATATTACGGAGATTACCGGGCTGTCGATAATGTCTCGATCACGCTCAATGCGGGCGACATCCTGGGCCTGCTTGGACCAAATGGTGCTGGCAAAACCACTACCATGAGCATGCTGACCGGCAACCTGGCCCCCAGCCACGGTGACATACTGATCAAGGGCTGCGATCTGGCCGATGAGCCCAAAAAAGCAAAACAATCATTGGGCTACCTGCCTGAACAACCACCTGTGTACCGTGACCTGACGGTTAATGAGTATCTGCGTTATACCGCCAGACTGAGAAATATTCGCGGCAAGGCCATCACGCTCGCGGTCAGCAAAGCCTGTGATCGCACCGGCCTTGATCAGGTCAGCCGACGACTGATCGGCAACCTGTCAAAAGGTTATCAGCAGAGGGTTGGCATAGCGCAGGCCATCATCCATGAACCAGATGTCATTATCCTTGACGAGCCGACGGTCGGACTGGACCCCATCCAGATTCGTGAAATTCGTGACCTCATCCTGGAGCTGGGCACCCGGCACAGCGTGATACTTTCCACTCATATCCTTCCCGAAGTTCAGGCAGTATGTAACCGCGTCAATATCCTGCATCAGGGGCGTATCGTATACGATGATGCAAACACGGAAACACCAGAACATAAACAACTGATTGTGCAATTTGGCAGGGATATTGACGTACACAGCTTACTGGAGCTGTCATCCATCTCAAATGTCATTCGTCAGGACAAAGGCCGGTATGTTATTCAACACCACTCTGATTCCAGCCCGGCCAGTACGATCGCAAGCATGGCAGTGGAAAACCAGTGGGGCCTGATGGAACTGACCCCAAGTGAAATGGGACTGGAACATATCTTCATTTCGCTAACACAGGGAGAAGAACAGGACGACAGCCGGGATCAAAACGCGGAGCAGGCTGCATGATCACGCCTATTGCCCTGCTCGAACTGCGCCGCATGATGCTCTCGCCACTGGCCTGGGTCATTCTGGCACTGATCCAGTTCCTGACGGCGTTACAGTTTTTGAACAGCGTCGAGGAATTCATGCTGAACCAGCCAAGACTTTCTGCCCTGGAAAATCCACCCGGGGTCAGCGACTGGGTTATTGCGCCCCTGTTTGCCGACGTAGCATTCATGCTGCTGATGGTAGTGCCTGTCATCAGCATGCGCAGCCTGAGCGTGGAACAGCGGGACAAAACGCTCAGCCTGCTGATGTCATCCCCGGTGTCTATGACTGAAATCGTACTGGGTAAATACCTGGGCATGCTGCTGTTTCTGGCCATCATGGTTGGCATGATTTGTCTCATGCCACTGGCCCTGATGCCCGGGACAACGCTTGATAGCGGAAAACTGATCACCGGCTCGATCGGCCTTTTCCTCATGCTGTCCGCATTTACTGCTGCAGGCCTGTTCATCTCCAGCCTCACCCGCTCCCCTGCCGTCGCTGCGGTCGCCTCATTCTTTTTGCTGTTTGCGCTATGGCTGATGTTCTGGATCAACAGCGGCGGGGAACATATTCGACAGCTGGTTGAGCATTTGTCACTGCTGCATCATTTTGTACCATTGCTCAAAGGCAGCATCAACACTGCAGATGTTACCTACTTCATCGTGTTCGCAACTACTTTCATTGTGCTTACCATACGTCGTATGGATGCGCAGCGACTGCAGGGCTGAAGATGCTGGTCAGGCTGCAGAATATCGTATTTGTGATCCTGTTCCTGACGGTCATGGGCCTGATTGTCTGGCTTGCGGAAAAAAACAGCTATGAACTGGACCTTACCTGGGGCAAACGCAACTCGTTAACCGAAACCTCGGTCTCCGTACTCGGCAAGCTTGACCAGCGCATTACAATTACTGCATTTGTGCGTGATGACAGCAAGACCATGCATGATCTCATCAGCGACCTGGTGGAACGGTACCATCGCCACAAACCGGATATCGAGATAAAATTCATTAACCCTGACCTGGTACCCGAACTGGTGCGGGAACACGGCATTACTGTGGACGGTCAGTTGCTCGTGCAATACGGCAACCGGCAGGAAACGCTGATGAATACCAGTGAAAAAACCCTGACCCAACTACTGGTAAAACTGGCGGGCAGTGGCAACAGTTATATCGGCTTTATCCAGGGACACGGTGAACGTAATCTGCTCGGTGCTGCAAACCATGACCTAGGCCGCTTCGGCGAACAGCTGGAGCGCAAGGGCTATACCCTGCAACCTCTCAACCTGGTCAAAAATCCGTCCATACCGTCAAACACCAGGATACTGGTTATTGCATCACCGAGAACTGCACTGCTCGATGGCGAAGTACAAATCATTTCTGAATACATTGCTGCTGGCGGCAACCTGTTGTGGCTTACAGAACCCCTTTCTGAAGACAACCTTTTGGCACTGGCTGCAGACCTGGACATAAAACGCCTGCCCGGTGTTATTGTCGACGCAACTACCCGGTTATTTGGCATCGATGATCCAACATTTGCGCTGGCCATAGAATACCCGCGTCATCCTATCACTGAACAATTGCACAGCCAGACCCTGTTCCCGAAAGCGAGCGGTCTGCTCGGTGCCGATGAATCGGACTGGCAGGCCAGCCCAGTATTGCAGACGCTGACAAGAAGTTGGACCGAACTCAATGCCGATGCCGAGGATGAAATCCGATATGATGAAGGTACCGATGAGCGCCCTGGACCAATTACCATGGCACTGGCACTCGAACGTACTGTCAGCACGGGTGACCAGGACACCGGCAAGTCACAACGGGTGCTCGTGGCAGGCGACGGAGATTTCCTGTCCAACGCCTATCTTGGCAATGGCCAGAACCTTGATCTGGGCAATGCCATGATTGAGTGGTTAAACCATAATGATGACTTTATCGATATCGGAACGGTGGTAGCGCCTGATACCCAGCTTGATATCAGCCAGGCGGGCGCTCTCGCGCTCCTGCTGGTCTTCCTCATCATCATTCCGCTTGGTCTGCTGGCTGCAGGCATCATCATCTGGATGAAGCGCCGTAACAGCTAACCCAGCTGGCACCGGTCCCGATACCCACCTTGAAGAAACGCGCCCTGCAACGATGGATTGTCAATCTTGGACTGCTGGTTGCCGTCATCGCCCTGTTACTGCTGGGCACGATCAATGATCAACCAGCAGACAACAGCCCTAAGCTGCTGAGCGATTTTCTGCCCACGAAAATTACCCGTATTCGCATCGACAAGCCCGGCAAGAAAAGCACTAGCTTCCAGCTTGAAGGAAAAAGCTGGATGATGAACGAGCCATACAGATTACGGGCTGACTCAGGGATGGTGAAACGCCTGCTGGCAATCAGCCAATTACCAGTCAGCAGCATAATTCAGGGCGGTGACATAGAAATGGATGCGATCGGCCTCACAAAACCGCTGGCCACGGTAATGTTCAACGACGTCGCGATTGCATTTGGAGATCCGCAACCGGTAGGGCAACTGCGATACATCAGCCTGGGTAAGCAGGTCATGCTGGTCGATGACCAGCACGTCGGCCAGC
>JBFFRZ010000058.1:0-11739 GCA_041572715.1 Gammaproteobacteria bacterium | reverse complement strand
GAGCGGCGATGGCGAGCGGCGCAGATCGCCGGGCTGGGTGAAATACCGGCCATTATCAGAGACGTACCTGACGAAGCAGCCGTAGCCATGGCACTGATCGAGAATATTCAGCGCGAAGACCTGAATCCGCTGGAAGAAGCGAACGCCATCAAGAGGCTGATCGTTGAATTTGAAATGACCCACCAGGAAGCCGGCGATGCGGTAGGTCGATCACGCACTGCGGTGAGTAACCTTTTGAGGCTGCTGGATTTGAGTGTCTCGGTCAAGCCCTTCCTGGAATCCGGCGACCTGGAGATGGGCCATGCACGGGCCTTGCTGGCACTGACCCCGGAACAGCAATATGAAGCGGCACAGATCATCGTCAAAAGGGGGCTGTCTGTTCGTGAAGCAGAGGCACTCAGCCGTTCAATTCAGAGTGGCAAGTCGGCAAAATCCGCTAAAAACAAGAAAGTCGATCCCGACGTGCAGCGGTTGGAGAATGATCTGGCAGATAAACTGGCTGCCAAGGTACACATTCAATACAACGCGGCGGGCAAGGGGAAATTACAGGTCTCTTTCAACAGCCTTGATGAGCTCGAGGGCATACTTTCGCACATCCGGTAAATCGTAAGTATTGAAAAAAATGATCGCCTCCATAACTTACAAGTATTGAAATCCGGGTAATTTACGTTGACCCACCACTGCTGGCGCTTTTATACTTCCCGCGCTAAATCGAGGGGCGGGATAGCTCAGTATGCGGAAGATAGGACGGCTGATAGGGATTCAGTCGCCATGGGGTCCTTCTGATGCGGCTTTTGTTGCTTTCTCAATTGGCATCAGCGTTAATAGCAGGCGCAATACTGGGAATACTCGGGGATTGGTCTGATTTTCCTGCCATGGTTTATGGTGCGTTACTGGGGATGTTGAATTCCCTGCTGACCAGAAGGAGTTCAGACAGGGCACTGTCCGCTGCAGTGAAAAACCCTGCCCATGGCCTTGTGGCCATGTTTTCAGGTTTCGCCTTGAGGTATGCCGTGGCAATTTTAGGGTTGCTTGCGGGATTCAGGATGCTGCATTTGGCAGCAGAGCCGATGATAGGCGGCTTCATTTTAATGATAATGATACAGGTGCTGGCGTCGACATGGGTCAGGCCTGAAGAAAATAGAAGAGACGCGTGACATGGCTGGCGAAGGCCTTACACAAACTGAATATATCAAGCACCATTTGACGAACCTGACCTTTGGTCAGCATCCGGATGGCACCTGGGGTATGGCACATTCCGCGGTCGAAGCCAAGGCCATGGGGTTTATGGCCATCCACGTAGACACCATGTTCTGGTCAATATTTCTTGGCGCCCTGTTTTTATTTTTCTTTCACAAGGTAGCCAAATCAGTCACGGCAGATACGCCTAGCGGGCTGCAGAACTTTGTTGAATGGATTGTCGAATTCATTGACAACAGTGTACGTGGCTCATTTACCGCAAAGAACGACCTGGTGGCACCCATGGCATTAACGCTGTTCGTCTGGATTTTGCTAATGAACCTGATGGACCTGGTGCCAGTAGACTGGATACCACATGCCGCGCAGCTGGTCGGCATTCATTTTATGAAGGTTGTGCCAAGCACAGATCCGAATGCCACCTTTGGTATGTCGCTGGCGGTTTTTGCCCTGGTGCTTTTTTACAGCATAAAGATGAAGGGGCCAGGTGGGTTTGCGGCCGAGCTGACCATGCAGCCATTCCAGTCGAATAATATCATCGTAAAAATACTGTTTTTGCCGGTGAATCTTTTCCTTGAAGGCGTGTCTTTGATCGCCAAGCCAGTTTCTCTGGCCTTGCGTTTATTCGGTAACCTGTACGCTGGCGAGATGATCTTCATTCTGATTGCGCTGATGTATAGCGGTAACTTTCTGATTGGAATGTTTGGCGGTGTACTGCAATGGGCATGGGCGGTCTTCCACGTACTGATCGTTTTGTTGCAGGCCTTTATATTTATGACGCTGACCATTGTGTACATGGACATGGCGCATCACGAACATTAGAAACTTTCAATATTTAATTATTTACGGTTTAAACAGGAGATAACCAATGACTATGGAAATAGCAGTTTTGTATCTGGCTGGTGGTATTCTGCTAGGCTTGGGTGCACTTGGTGCCGCTGTCGGCATCGGTATTCTTGGTGCGCGCTTTCTGGAAGGCATAGCACGTCAGCCTGAATTACTGCCTATGTTGCGTACCCAGTTCTTTATTGTGATGGGTCTTGTTGATGCGGTGCCGATGATTGGTGTAGGTATTGCGTTCTACATCATGTTCGCAGTTGTTGGCGGTTAGACCTGATTAATAACTTTTGATCTGAGGTTCTCGTATGAACATCAATCTGACATTGATTGGGCAGTCAATCACCTTTGCTGTTTTTGTCTGGTTCTGTATGAAATTTATCTGGCCGCCAATAGTGGCAGCGCTGGATGAGAGAAAGCAGAAGATTGCCGATGGCCTGGCGGCTGCAGAGCGTGGCGCCAAGGAGCAGGAACTGGCGCAGGAAAAGGCTATCGTTGTCATCAAGGAAGCCAAGGAGCAGGCGCGTACCATCATTGCTCAGGCAGAAAAGAGAAATGCTGAAATAGTTGACGCGGCCAAAGACGAAGCCAAACAGGAAGCGGACCGTATTATCGTCGCAGCCAAGGCAGAGGTTGAGCAGGAAATTAACCGCGCCAAGGAAGAGCTGCGAGGCAAGGTGGTTGATCTGGCGTTGGCAGGTGCGAGCAAGATACTCGAGCGGGAAGTGAAGATCGAGGATCATAATGCTTCACTGGAAAAGCTCAGCGCTAACCTGTAGAGGTTCGAAAGTTAATGGCAGAAGCAATTACCGTCGCACGTCCCTACGCTGTAGCAGTCTGGCGTCATGCTCAGGCTGGAGGCAATGCCGATTTATGGGCAGAAATGCTGGGCTTTATGGCTGACGTTATTCGCGATGAAACCATGAGTAAAATCGTTGCCGATCCACGAATTGACGGTGAGCGTTTATCAGGGCTTATGCTTGATATCTCCGGGGGACGCATCAATGAAACGGCTGAAAGTTTCGTTAAACTGCTTGTGGAAAATGGCAAGCTTGGCTTGATGCCGGAAATATCAACAGTTTTTTCCAAATTGAAGACCGAGGCAGGTGGTGCGGTAGAGGCGACGTTACTGGCAGCCTACCCGGTGAATGCCAAGTTTCAGCAGGATATAGCAGCGGCCATGCAAAAAAGGCTGAATCGGGAAGTCAGGTTCACAACCGAGGAAGACCGTTCATTATTGGGAGGCGTGATTATCCGTGTAGGCGACATGGTGATCGATGCCTCGGTCAAGGGAAAGATTGAAGCGCTGGCTAACGACCTCAGGTTGTAGTCAGTAATACCAGAATTAAATATTGAGAAAGAGGGCTTTATGCCATGCAACTAAGTGCAACTGAAATTTCTGATCTCATTCAGAAGAAAATCGAAAATTTCGATATGCCCGCCGAGGCCAAGACTGAAGGCACTATCGTCAGTCTTACCGATGGGATTGCCCGTATTCATGGTCTGTCCGACGTCATGCAGGGCGAGATGATTGAATTTCCCGGCAATATCTATGGCATGGCGCTAAACCTTGAGCGCGATTCCGTAGGCGCGGTTGTGCTGGGCGACTACCAGTCGCTGTCTGAAGGCAACACTGCTAAATGTACCGGCCGTATTCTGGAGGTGCCTGTCGGTGAAGGGCTCCTGGGTCGGGTTGTGGATGCTTTGGGCAGCCCAATCGATGGCAAGGGCCCGATCGAAGCAGTGCGTAATGAGCCCATTGAAAAGGTAGCGCCCGGCGTAATATCACGTCAGTCAGTATCGCAGCCGGTTCAGACCGGCTTGAAGGCAATTGATGCCATGGTGCCGGTTGGCCGAGGTCAGCGCGAGTTGATTATCGGTGATCGACAAACAGGTAAAACGGCGATCGCGATTGACACAATTATCAATCAGAAAGGTACCGGCGTTAAATGTATCTATGTGGCAGTTGGCCAAAAGGCATCCAGTGTTGCTAATGTCGTACGTAAACTGGAAGAGCACGGTGCAATGGACCACACAATTGTGGTTGCCGCAACAGCTGCTGAATCCGCAGCGCTGCAATATATCTCGCCTTATTCCGGCTGTTCCATGGGTGAGTATTTTCGCGATAAAGGTGAAGATGCATTGATCATCTATGATGATCTGACCAAACAGGCATGGGCCTATCGTCAGGTATCATTACTTTTGCGCCGCCCACCGGGCCGTGAAGCATATCCCGGTGACGTTTTTTACCTGCACTCCCGTTTGCTGGAGCGAGCTGCACGAATCAATGCCGATTACGTGGAAAAAATCACTGGGGGCAAGGTCAAAGGCAAGACCGGATCCTTAACAGCCTTGCCGATAATTGAAACGCAGGCTGGCGACGTTTCGGCTTTCGTTCCAACCAACGTGATTTCGATTACAGATGGTCAGATTTTTCTGGAATCAGATTTATTCAACGCCAACATTCGTCCCGCAATCAATGCAGGTCTTTCTGTATCGCGGGTTGGTGGCGCAGCACAAACCAGTATCATTAAAAAGTTAGGCGGTGGTACGCGGCTGGCGCTGGCCAAGTATCGTGAATTGGCAGCATTTGCCCAATTTGCCTCAGACCTCGATGATGCAACCCGCAAACAGCTGGAGCGTGGTCAGCGGGTAACCGAACTTATGAAGCAGTCTCAATACGCGCCATTGAGTGTTGCGCAAATGGCTGTATCACTATACGCGGCAAACGAGGGTTATCTGGATAATGTTGAGCTGGACAAGGTCGGCGCATTTGAATCAGCACTGCATACCTATATGGATCAGTCACAAGGCGAACTGATGAACAACATTAATGAGTCAGGCGACTGGACAGATGAGTTCCAGCAAGGATTCAAAGATGCGCTAGACGATTTTGTTGCCAACCATTCCTGGTAAATTTCATAGAAACGCAATCAAATGGCAAATGTAAAAGAAATTCGTACCAAGATCGGTAGTGTAAAAAACACTCAAAAGATCACCAGTGCGATGGAAATGGTGGCTGCGTCTAAAATGCGCAAAGCTCAGGATCGTATGCATTCTGCCAGACCATATGCTGACAAGATGCGCAACGTCATTTCCCACATGGCTTTCGCGCATAGTGAATACCATCATCCATTCCTGCATGAAAGGGAAGCCAAGCGCGTCGGCTATATCGTCATCACTACTGATCGTGGATTATGTGGTGGCCTGAATATCAATCTTATTAAGACTTCCGTTGCCTCCATGCGTGATTGGGAAGCTGATAATGTAGACATCGATGTCTGTGCCATAGGTAATAAGGCGATTGGCTTTTTCTCTCGCATGGGCGGCAATATTGTCAGTGAAAAATCACAGCTGGGAGACAATCCCTCACTTGAAGATCTCATTGGTGCCGTGAAAGTAATGCTTGATCGATACAACGAAGGGGAGATTGATCGGCTGTATATAACCTACAATCACTTTGTTAACTCCATGACACAAAAACCGGTTGTGGAGAAATTGTTGCCTCTCCCTGCCCCTGAGGATCCGCACGAGGGTCTTGTTAAGCACTGGGATTATATATATGAGCCAGACGCAAAGACTGTTTTAGACAGCGTATTTATGCGTTATATCGAATCATTGGTTTACCAGGGCGTAGTTGAGAATATAGCCTGTGAACAATCAGCTCGTATGGTGGCGATGAAGGCGGCAACCGATAATGCTGGAGAGCTGATTGACCAGTTGCAATTGATTTACAACAAAGCGCGTCAGGCCTCAATTACTCAGGAAATTTCTGAAATTGTGGGTGGCGCAGCTGCGATTAGCGGCTAGAGATTAATTTATCAAAGATTGAACTGAGGACCTGACATGAGTTCCGGAAAAATTGTAGAAGTAATTGGCGCGGTGGTAGACGTTGAATTTCCACGCGATAGCATTCCTGGCATTTACGATGCCCTGAAAGTTGAGGGTGGAATACTGACGCTGGAAGTACAGCAGCAGCTGGGTGATGGTGTGGTTAGAACAATTGCCTTGGGTTCTACTGATGGCCTGCGTCGTGGGCTGGTCGCCGAAAATACAGGCGAACCCATTAAGGTTCCAGTTGGTCAGGAAACATTGGGTCGTATCATGAACGTGCTGGGCGAGCCGATTGATGAAATGGGTGATGTCGGAGCAGCAGTATCTTTACCCATTCACCGGGCGGCGCCTACATATGCTGAACAGGCAACTGCGATCGAGATTCTCGAAACAGGAATCAAGGTTGTCGACCTGATTATGCCTATTGCCAAGGGAGGCAAGATTGGCCTGTTTGGTGGTGCCGGTGTGGGTAAGACGGTGACGCTGATGGAACTGATACGCAATATCGCCACAGAACACTCAGGTTTTTCGGTATTCGCCGGGGTTGGCGAGCGTACTCGTGAAGGTAACGACTTCTATCATGAAATGAAGGAAGGTGGTGTACTCGATAAGGTTGCGCTGGTTTATGGCCAGATGAATGAACCACCCGGAAACCGCCTGCGTGTTGCCCTGACCGGCTTGACCATTGCAGAAAATTTCCGAGATGAGGGTAGAGACGTGCTGTTGTTCGTGGATAACATCTATCGTTATACGCTGGCGGGCACCGAAGTCTCTGCACTGCTGGGGCGTATGCCTTCGGCTGTGGGCTACCAGCCTACACTGGCTGAGGAGATGGGCGTACTGCAGGAGCGTATTACTTCCACCAAGACAGGTTCAATTACCTCCTTCCAGGCCGTGTATGTTCCGGCAGACGACCTGACAGACCCGTCGCCAGCAACGACTTTTGCACACCTCGATGCCATGCTGGTGCTTTCACGGCAAGTCGCGGAACTGGGTATCTACCCCGCGGTTGACCCACTGGACTCAACTTCCCGACAGCTTGATCCGCTGGTTGTGGGGCATGAACATTATGATGTAGCGCGCGGTGTACAGGGTACGTTGCAACGTTATAAGGAACTTAAAGATATTATCGCGATCCTGGGTATGGACGAGCTTAGTGACGAAGACAAGCGGATTGTTGGCCGCGCCCGGAAAATCCAGAACTACCTGTCACAGCCCTTCTTTGTAGCGGAGCCATTTACCGGCGCTGAAGGTAAGTACGTATCGTTGAAAGACACCATTGCCGGTTTCAAGGCAATTGTCGCGGGTGAATATGACCATCTGCCAGAGCAGGCGTTCTACATGATCGGCACGATTGACGAAGCAGAAGAAAAGGCAAAGACACTCTAATAAGAGAATACCATCATGGCAATGACCACGCATATAGATATCGTAAGTGCCGAAAGCGAGATATTTTCCGGTACCGCGATTATGATTTTTGCGCCCGCCGAGATGGGTGATGTTGGTATTGCGGCCAGGCATGCGCCCATGGTGACGCGATTGAAGCCTGGTGAAGTTCGTGTAGAAACGCCGGAAGGTGAAACGCAGCATATCTACGTATCCGGGGGCATCCTCGAAGTACAGCCGCATCTGGTGACGGTTCTGGCAGATACCGCTACACGTGCAGCCGATATTGATGAAGCTGCCGCGCTGCAAGCCAAAGAGCGGGCAGAGAAAGCCATGCAGGACAAGACGGCTAAGATGGATTACGCGCGGGCACAGGCAGAGTTTGCCGAAGCCGCCGCCCAGCTGAAAGCTATTGAGGCTATGCGTAAGCGCGCCAAGCGTTAAACGTCTTCTTCCATCATGTCTGATGAAGTAATTTCCAATGGCAAAGCCGTTCATTTCGTCTACTCCATCACCAATACATCAGATGGCAATGTTATGGAGCAGTCTGACATCCCGATTGGTTATGTCCATGGCGGCTACAGCGAGCTGATCGATAAGGTAGAGGCCGCGCTTGAGGGATGCAGGATCGGGGATTCCATTGATGTCCCGCTGTCTGAGTCAGAGAGTCTCTGGGCTTATGATCCCTCCTTAACATTCACGGATGATCTGCAGAATGTACCTGAACAATTCCGCCATATCGGTGCGCAGGTAGAAATGACCAATGATAGCGGTGAGACCAAGACTTTCTTTGTTACCGAGATCAAGGATGGCAAACTGACCGTTGATGGAAACCATCCGTTAGCGGGCAAGGAAATTACATTTCATGTCGAAGTCAAATCGATACGTGACGCTACCCCGCAGGAAATAAAAAATGGCCGGCCGCAAGATGACATGCCGGAAGGCATAGTCCACTAACCAGGTAAGCGAGATGTCGCTTCATGTCATCATCCTTGCAGCCGGGCAGGGTACCCGCATGAAGTCCGACTTGCCCAAGGTCCTGCACTCACTAGCCGGACAGCCGATGCTGGCATACGTGATTGATACGGCTCGTAAACTGTCGCCTTCCTGTATCCATATTGTCTACGGCCATGGGGGCGATGCCGTCAAAACGGTATTTGACTCATCGGATATTATCTGGGTCTATCAGGAATCCCAGCATGGCACAGGCCACGCGGTGCAGCTCGCGTTGGAAAGCGGGATCAACCCCCAGGACCGGGTATGTGTCATGTATGGCGATGTTCCCCTGCTCTCTGTAAACACGGTTGACAGCCTGCTGAAAGCGACTGATACGCTTGGCGTTCTGACGGCGAATATCAATGATCCAAAAGGTTATGGCAGAATTATTCGCGATGCGGATGGCCGGATAGTCTCGATCATAGAAGAACGGGATGCCGATGAGGCGCAAAAATCTCTGCATGAAATAAATACCGGCGTTATGGCCGGCAATGCGGGCTTTATCCGTGAATTACTCGCCAATGTTGACCGGGACAATGATCAGGGCGAGATTTACCTGACGGATATCGTCGAGCTGGCGACCGGTTCTGGAGCGATGGTGAATGATTTCTGTACCGGGGACGAGAAAGAAATAACCGGGATTAACGATAAGGTACAATTAGCCATGATGGAGCGACATATCCAGCAACAAAAGGCACAGCAGCTGATGCAGTCAGGCGTTACGCTACATGACCCGAACCGGATTGATATTCGCGGTCAATTAGTTTGTGGCAAGGACGTCGTGATTGACATCAACTGTATATTTGAGGGGCAAGTGAAGCTGAATGACGGCGTCAGGGTCGGGCCGAACACCTGCATGAAGGATTGTGAGATTGGAACCGGTACGGAAATAAGGGCCAATACCATTATCGAGGGCGCAAAGGTTGGCAGCAATGCCATTATTGGTCCCTTTGCCAGGCTGCGTCCGCATACAGAACTGGCCGACTCGGTGCACGTAGGAAACTTCGTGGAAATAAAGAAATCCACTGTTGCCGAGGGATCAAAAATCAATCACCTCAGTTATGTTGGGGACTCGAAGGTTGGCAGGCGGGTTAATATCGGTGCCGGCACTATTACCTGCAATTATGATGGTGCCAACAAGCACCAAACACTTATCGAGGATGATGTATTCATCGGCTCAGGTAGCGAGCTGGTGGCACCGATTAAGATAGGGCGTGGCGCTACCACCGGCGCAGGTTCAACATTGAGTAAGGATGTCGAGAGTGATTCCCTGGTTGTCGAGCGCAGCAAGGCGCGGATTATCCGGGAATGGCGACGTCCAACGAAGAAATAATACAATGTGCGGCATAGTCGGAGCAGTTACCAGGGATAATGTAACGCCGATACTGTTGGAGGGGTTACAACGGCTTGAATACAGGGGCTATGATTCCGCAGGCCTGTGTATATTGCATGAAAACGCCTTCGAGCGCGTAAGAACCGTTGGCAAGGTAGGCAAATTACAGCAGGAAGTAGAAAGGACCAAGCCATCAGGAATGACCGGTATCGCGCACACTCGCTGGGCCACGCATGGAAAGCCAACCGAGTTCAATGCACACCCCCATATCTGTAATCAAAAAGTAGCTATCGTACACAATGGCATCATTGAAAATCATCTTGAGATCAAAAAGGACCAGGAGCAAAAAGGTTACCGCTTTACTTCAGCGACTGATACTGAAGTCATTGTTCATCAAATACATCATCATCTGGAACAGGGGTTATCTTTACTAAAGGCTGTTAAAACCACGGTCGGTGAATTGCGGGGTGCTTATGCACTGGGTGTAATCTCCACCGAGCACGAGGGACATATGATTGCTGCCAGGAGTGGCAGCCCGCTGGTTATAGGGGTTGGTGAGGGTGAATACTTCATTGCATCAGATCACCTGGCGTTGTTGCCGGTAACGCAAAGGTTTATCTACCTCGAAGACGGCGATATCGCCGAACTGACCACGGATAGCCTGTACATAGAGGATAAAGACGGTCATCAGGTTGAACGCGAGATCGTGGTATCTGAAGTAGCTTCCGAGTTGGCTGAAAAGGGCGAATATCGGCACTTTATGCTCAAGGAGATATTTGAACAGCCAACCGCTATAGCTGAAACACTGGAGGGCCGTGTTTCTGAGGACCGTTTGCTCGAAGAAAGCTTTGGCCCGGATGCCGGCGCAATATTCGATCAAATCAATGCAGTTCGAATCATCGCCTGCGGCACCAGTTACCATGCCGGACTGGTGGCCAGGAACTGGTTCGAAGGTCTTGCACAGTTACCCTGCCAGGTGGAAGTCGCCAGCGAGTTTCGTTATCGGCATCCGGTAGCGGACGAGAAAACCCTGATTGTCGCGATATCACAGTCCGGGGAAACGGCCGACACCCTGGCCGCGGTCAAGGGTGCAAGGGAAAAGGGCTTCGGTCCTGTTGTTAGCATTGTAAATGTTGCTGGCTCCTCGCTGGTGAGAGAGTCTGACCTCTCGCTTATGACGAGGGCGGGTCCCGAGATCGGGGTAGCCTCTACCAAGGCATTCACAACACAGCTGGTTGCGTTGCTGCTGCTGGTGCTTGCGCTCGGCAGGAGGGCCGGACTTGATCGTGAGCGTGAAACAGAAATCGTGCAGCAGCTAAGAAGCTTGCCCAGGTACTGTGAAGAAGTGCTGAAGCTTGATGACGTGATCGTGAAACTGGCCGAGCAATTTGCAAACAAGCATCATGCGTTATTCCTCGGGCGTGGAGTTCAGTATCCGATCGCGATGGAGGGTGCACTCAAACTTAAGGAGATTTCTTATATCCATGCAGAGGCATATCCCGCGGGGGAGCTGAAGCATGGTCCCCTGGCCCTGGTTGATGCAGAAATGCCAATTATCGTGGTCGCGCCGAATGATGATTTGCTGGAAAAGCTAAAATCAAACCTGCAGGAAGTGCAGGCCCGTGGTGGGCAGTTATATGTTTTTGCAGATGTGAATTCCGGCTTCGAGTCTGCCGAGAATTTTCATGTAATCAAGATCCCGCTGGTAGGCAGCCATGTCACCCCGATTGTTTATGTCCTGCCATTACAGTTGCTGGCCTACCACGTTGCGGTGTTTCGGGGCACTGATGTAGATCAGCCTCGTAATCTGGCCAAGTCGGTTACGGTAGAATAAGAAAGGCCCCGAATGACGGGGCCTTTCATAAAGCTCATCCTGACCGGATTTAGTTATAGCGGAAGTTATTCATTTGCTCCGCAGCTTCTTTAGGTGCCTTGCGAGAAGAACCCTCAAACTCATCACCCACCTCAACAGGGTTAGGAACGCTAATGCTTGGGGCGGTCCAACCGCCAGGCATCTCGCCGAATTCATTGGGCGCTTTCAGCATATCGTCCCAGAAGCGTGACATGGACCCTTTGGGGTCTTCCGGATCGGTCCAGCCATCAGGTCCAGATCCGAATACGTCATCACCAGCCCATCTCCCTCTGCTCCAGTCAGG
>JBFFRZ010000057.1:0-11781 GCA_041572715.1 Gammaproteobacteria bacterium | reverse complement strand
TGAAACTGGAAGGTAGTGATACACAAATAGAGATTGTTACCGAGCTGGCAAAGCGTGGCATCCCGGTTTGTGCGCACCTGGGGCTGCAGCCACAAGCGGTTCACAAAATTGGTGGTTACAGGGTACAGGGCAGGGAGGAAGATGCGGCCGCACGGATGATGCAGCAATCCACTGCACTTGCTGATGCAGGAGCGGACCTGTTATTGCTTGAATGTGTGCCCGCGGGACTGGCGAAAGGCATAACTGAATCGGTTGAGATACCCGTCATTGGCATCGGAGCCGGCAGTGATTGCGATGGGCAGATACTGGTGTTGCAGGATGCCATCGGCCTGACATCCGGGCACGTTCCCAGGTTCGTCCGTGATTTTTCCAAGCAATCGCTGCACCCGGAAACAGCCATCAGGCAGTATGTTGCGGCTGTGCGTGATGGGAGTTTCCCGGCCGAGGAACACTGTTTCTCCTGACCCCCAGGTTGCGCTCATGTTGACGGTGACTGCAGTAGCGAAGCTTCGCGAATACATTAAGCTGTATAAGCAACAGGGTCTGCGCACCGGCTTCGTACCTACCATGGGAAATCTGCATGCGGGCCATCTCGCCCTGGTGGACCGTGCACGCCAGCTGGCAGACAAGGTGATTGTCAGTATTTTCGTCAATCCCACCCAGTTTGGCCCCAATGAAGACTTTGAAAAATATCCGCGTACGCTGGAGCAGGATACAGAACACCTGATAAAGCATGATGTTGATCTGCTTTTTGCGCCGTCAGTGGAGACCATGTATGGAGACGGTGAGCAAACCATGATGGTGCATGTGCCGGAACACCTGAACAATATGTTGTGCGGCACATCCCGACCAGGCCACTTTGATGGCGTAGCCACAGTCGTTACCAAGTTGTTCAACCAGGTACAGGCTGATGTGGCGATATTCGGCGAAAAAGATTACCAGCAGCTGATGGTAATCCGTCACCTGGTCCGGGATCTGGCATTTCCGATCGAGATCGTTGGACATCCAACGATGCGGGAATCGGATGGGTTGGCGATGAGTTCAAGAAATAACTACCTGACTGCTGAGGAGCGGGGGCGGGCGCCCCAACTGCAGCAGGCGCTGCATCAGCTTGCTCAGCGCATACAAATTGAGCCGAAAGCGGCAGATACAGTTATAAAAGAACTCAAGCAGTCCTTGACCCAGTCCGGCTTTGACGTGGAATACCTGGAGCTCAGACGACAGTCTGATCTGGGGCTTCCACAACCCGGCGACAAGTTATTAATTGCGCTTATTGCAGCCAGGTTGGGGCAAACCCGACTTATCGATAACCACATATTTGAGTTAGAATAACAGTTCTGGTTAAATGCGCGCCTCTTGAAACGGGACGGAATTATGCAAATCACCATGCTCAAAGCCAAGTTGCATCGCGCGTGCGTCACGGACGCCTGTGTTGATTACGAAGGTTCCTGTGCTATTGATGCGGACTTGCTGAAAATGTCCGGTATTCGAGAGTATGAGCAAATCCAGATTTACAACGTAACCAATGGCGAACGCTTCACCACTTACGCTATACAGGCAGAAGCCGGTTCACGTATCATTTCGGTGAATGGCGCTGCCGCGCATAAAGCCAACGTGGGAGATCGCATCATTATCTGCAGTTATGCACGACTTTCTGAAGAAGAGGCTGACAGGTTCAAACCAGACCTGGTCTATCTTGATGAAGAAAATAATGTGACTGAAGTCAGGAACCGGATTCCGGTGCAGAAGCCAAGACTCGTGTCCACGCATTGATTGAAGCCAGGGTTGTGTGGTTTCACGGCCGTTCAGTGACCGGACAGTAAAACAACCGGTATTAAAGTTATTGTTTCCTGTGCCGAAGAAATTTTAGTAAGTACGAGGCACGCGGTAAGTATGCCGTTAACGCAAAGTAATGCTGGTATAAAGATTTACAGCTGTAATACCAGCATGCTTTTCAAGTCGGATAACTGAATACTTTTATCACTGGAGAAACACGCCTCGTTAATCCGTTTCGCGATCATGACTTTCTGATGATGTTGCTGTGACCATTGAGAGAGTGTGGCGCAGTGAGTATGGTTGAGTAGAATTTTTCTGATCAATGATGGCGAATCAGCCTGCATAATGGCTTTCAACACAGTCCGGCGGCGCTGTAGCCGCAGGATCAGTCGATAAATTATATATCCTGCGTATAGAGCGGCTGCAATGCAGACAAAATAGAAAACAATCCATGACCAGCCAGGCATGATCCATTGTCGCGGCAAATTGTGAGAGCTGGTTTCCAGCTTGCCGGTTTGCGTATTGAAGTAGCGCAGCTCTATCTGTACCGGCTTGCCTACAGGTAACATCCAGGATGGCATTGGTGAATGATATATGCCGACATCATAAGAGCTATCACCTGCGATATTCTCCTTGGTTTCATAAGTGATTGCTGCAATGTCCGTGTCAGTGATTTGCGCCAGCTGCGCGTCCAGTTGTGGTATGCCATAGTGAATAAGCCCGTCGCTATGGAGCTTGATCTGCCAGCCGGCTTGCCCATCACCCATATGCACAATGCTGCTTGATATCTCAAGTTGGCCGACTGGAAGTGTCGGTGGCAGGTATGTCGGTAATGCTTCGACTTCAAGTTTCAGCACAGGTAGATGAAAGCGTCTGCGATCGCTGCCTGATAGCTGGTATCGGACCGGGGGAAGTTCCAGCTCAATTTTACCCTGTTGCAGGGGGTATATGATCCAGCCGGTTTTCAGAATGTATGAACCACTCTTGTCCCGGGTGGTGACGGGCGGCAGCTTTCTGGAGATAAATCGGGTATCGCTGACATCATCAGCTTTAATATGAGCGGAATAGTCAGATGTGGTTATTTGCGTCTGTATCAGTATCGCCTGCCTTTGCCAGACATGTTGATTCGATACTATCCGCTCCAGTTGTAATGCGGATTCTTCCACAATAGGCGTTGAGATTTCGATGGATAACGGTTGGCTCTTTGCCTTTCCCAGGAATAGCGCCGGCAAGGTAAATGTGCCTTGTGCTCTGGGATAAAGGCGTAGCGTCATCACCTGCTCGCCGTTCTCCCTGTATTCATCTTCAACACTGATGAAGGCGATTCTGCGCCACACATCCAGCCTGATCTGTTCAAGCCTCTGTTCACCACGATAGCGCAGGGTGACACGCAGATATTGTCCCCATTGTTTATCGGCCATCGACAGTTGGGCGTCCAGGGACTCTGTCTGTTGTGCAGCCCAGGCATTGCAGCAGGAAAGTAAAGCCAGCATGGCTACGATTGCAATCATCAGTGTCCTGCTTACCATGGAAGTACCCCGGGGAGTGCGATCGGTTCTGACGGGGAAACCAGGATGCCTTCTTCAAACTCGAATAACTTTTGCCAGAATTCCATTTGTGCTGCAGCCGCGGGATCGTCATTGGTAAAACGGCTCCAGTCGTGCTGGTGTTTGAAAGTGCTTCCCTTGCTATTCTGCAGGCCGGCATACGCCTTGCTGCGTTGCATATATTCTGATAAAAGTGCCTTATCTATAGGTAATAAAGCGTTTTTATCTTCATTCTGCGCAAGTGTGACAGACATGTCTGGTGTAATCTCGATGTCTTCATCAATGTCCATGGCACGCAGGCCTCGCTGCTTTCTGAGTTCACGGCTGGCCGCTTCCTGGGCCAGTCTCAACTCAATTTGCCGTTGTACTTCCTCGGTGAATAGCAGGTTATTGCGATAGTTCCTGTTGTCAGGCTGGTATCTGAGGGCATCTCGATACAGCGTGATGGCAGACGGAAAATTGCCTTGCAGAAAAAAAGTATTGGCCAGGTTGTATGCAGCATGGCCGCGATCTTTATCAGCCTTTGCCTGCCAGGCGGCTTCGCTGAAGGCAGATATGGCACACCCGATATTTTTGTCACGGAAGCAGCTGGCGCCTTCTCCCATGCGTGCTTCATAGCCGTGGACTTCGGCGTAGAGTGAAGCTGCGCGTGCGTAGTCCTGTTTGGTCCAGGCCTTGTGTGCTTCCTGCAGACTATTTTCACCCAATGCCTGCGCGTCTTGCGGAACAAGTTGCATCATTAGCATGGCAACTATCATCAGGCTGCCTGAAGCCGCCACACGATAAGATAGTGAGAAAGGAATTTTGTCAACGAGCAACAGGATTATTGCTGGCAGCAAAAACCAGGGAAAAAGTTCATGCCATAACACCCTGTCACTGACCGCCTGGTTAATCCGTCTGGCAACAGGGCGCCAGACATCAGATAGTGCAAGCTGACCGGAATCCGTCATACGCTGATAGGAATCTCCTTGTCTCCTTACAAGCGCCTTCAGTTTTTCCTCTTTTAACCGTGTTGTTACCGCTACATTGTCATGCAACAGCCATTGGCCACCATCATCACTCAAGGGAACGGGTGATGGAGACCCTACGCCGAGCACATGCAGTGATGTATCTATTGTTTTGTGCTTGCTGATTTCTCTATCGAGTGATTCCCATACATCATCTGGATAGTCGCCATCGGTCAGCAGGATAACGGCTTTTTCTCCCTGCAGACTACTTAATTCGGCATACGCATCGCGCAATGCTGACTGTATGGCGCTGCCATGGGTTGGTAGCTGAATGTCGCCGAGCACATGGCTAATACGAGTCAGGTTTGTTTTATCCGCGGTTGGTGGCAGCACGATA
Organism: Gammaproteobacteria bacterium; assembly: GCA_041572715.1. Taxonomy (GTDB): domain Bacteria; phylum Pseudomonadota; class Gammaproteobacteria; order JAJDYQ01; family JAJDYQ01; genus JAJDYQ01. The sequence continues at coordinate 7,114 of JBFFRZ010000057.1, read as the reverse complement.
TGCGACGCGCCGGCAAATACAATGATGCCGATGCGCTGGTTGTCCATGTTCTGTACCCACTGCCTGAGTACCGAGTGCGCATGCTGCAGCCTGTTCGGATAAACATCTTTAGCCTGCATGGATCTTGAATGATCAATAATGACGATGGCGGACGCTTGTGGTGGTAATAGTTCCAGCGGTGCCTGCTGCAGCAATCTTGGGCCGGATGCAGCAATGGCCAGTAACGACCAGATGAGAAACGAAAAAAGTACTGGTCGCTGAAGACCATGGTCACTTGTTTCCTGTGGCGCGGTCACCCATGGGTGTAGTTGAGGGTCAGCGTAGCGGTGCAGGCTTGCACGATGTTTTGCCTTGCGCCACAACAGCAATACCAGCGGGTAAAGAGCCAGCAATAGCCATAAGGGCTCCCGCCAGTACCATTGAGACAGGAAGTCACTCATGGTCATCTTTTATAATTTTCCAGGTAAGGAAGCAGGGTCATCATGATGAGCAGGACAATCGAAGCCCCGAGTGGCCAGATATAGAGTGGCTGTTTAAGCTGTGGTGCAGTAATTGTCGTGCTCTGTCGGTGATCGGCCTCGATATTGATGAGTGCTTTATCCATCGCCCCGGTATCAACTGCATGAAAACTTTTGCCGCCAGTCAGTTCTGCCAGCTGGCGGAGCAGCTCAACATCTGCCGGTTCGTATATCAGAGATTGTTGCGCATCTACCTGCATGACGGATGAGCCAATTGCGATGGTATGTAGCTTTGCACCGGTAGCCGCCGCTCGTCTGGCTCCCTCAAGTGGTGACAGTTTTCCCTGTGGTAATACGGCATCACTGATCAGCACCATCACGGTTTGCAGGGTGTCCGCATTATGTTGAATCTGCTCGGCAGCCACAGCGATTGCATCACCAAGCGCAGCATGTCGGCCGACAATGGAGGTTCTGAGTCGATGAATCATGCGCCTGGCCAGGCTGTGATCTTCACTTGGTTGTAACAGGATGTGTGGTTGTTCGCCCAATACAACAATGCCTATTCGCTTGCCCTCATAGCGGCGAATAAAACGGTCAAGTAACACTTTGGTCATGGTCATCCGGTCAACGGGTTTTTCGTCTATCTGGTAATCCTGTAAAACCATGCTGATTGATGTGTCTATGATCAGCATCAGGTCTACTGGCTGTGGCGGGGCCGGTAGCCTGTCGCCCAGCCTCGCCGGCTGTGAAAGTGCAAGTAAAACAAGCAATATGAATATGCCGGCCAATCCTGTCTGCATGCGGTTTCGTGCAGGTTGATCCGATTGGCCGGGCAATATGGCTGCCAGCGGGTGTTTTACAGCCAGGGCAGTGGAATTCATAGATACCGCGCGAAGATATCCGCGCCGGTAAGCCAGGTATGCGGGAACGATCGCAATGCTCAGCCAGAGCCATTCAGGCTGTTGTAGCACAATAGAGCTCATGTCCGGTGTGCTATCCAGAACCGGGCTTCTTCAATCAGTTGACGGAGCCGTTTATTGTCCGGCGCTTCAATGCCATAGCAGGCGCTTTGTAAAGCGGTACTGAATTGCGTCCACTGTGCTGCAAGTGATGCTGTCTGAGGACGAAATGCGCCTAATGTTGATATTTCAAGTTCATGGCAGACCAGTGACCGCAGTTGCATGGATAGTTCACGCTGCGTGCAGCGGGCATTACGATATGAATGACCAAGGCGCCATAGTTTTGCCACGGTAGCATGCCGGTACCAGTACAATGTAATCATTACAACCAACAGCAGTAGTACTGCTGATAACAATAAAACAAGAGATGGATAGGATGGCAGTGGAGGCGAGGGCGGAATGATATCGGCTATCCTGGCCAGTTCCTGTGCGCTCATGCCTTGTCCCCCGATAAAGCCGTGGGTAGATTATTTTCACCGGCTTTCACTGGAATAAAATGAACGCCTGTCTCTTCGCATAACTTTGTAACCCGTTGATGATGCTGACTGAAGTGTATGCGGCAATGTTGTTGCAGGCTTACATTATTGCTGTTGAAAGCCTTTACGGGTTGTGCATGTGGCCAGACCAGGTTCAGTACGCCCGCTGCAGGTAGAACGTGTTCAGCGGCATCCGTCACACCAAGGGCGATGACATGGTGGGATAGTGCGATTCTATGCAGCTGTGGCCGTAATGCACTGGTTAAATCATGAAAGTCGCTAAGCAGGTAAATGTGACTGCCCGGTGGTAACTGTTCGGACAGGACCAGCAGCGTTTTTTCCAGACCGGGTTCGTATGCCGGTTCTATCGGGGGGCAGGGTGTAGTGATGCGGCGTGTAATATTCTGCAAGCCAGTTTGTCCGCTGACGGGTGGTTGCCAGTACAGTTGATTATCCAGGGTCAGCGCGCACAGCTCTGTGCCTCTGCGGGCTTCCCAGGTCGCGATGAAAATGGCCAGTCTTGCGGCCTGGGTTACTTTTAGCCGAACACGGGTGCCGAAGCGCATGGAGGAGCGATGATCGACTACAAAGCAGGCCACAGGTGTCAGGTCATCATGGAAGATACTGACCATGGGAGTTCCTGTGCGTGCCATCGCGCGCCAGTTAATATGGCGCGGTTCATCTCCGGGCTGGTAGGCCCTGGTCTCGGCAAAGTCCATGCCACCGCCATGCTGTATGGAATTCAGGTTGCCACTATGACCGCTGCTTGTTTCGCGTATTGACCAGGGCAGGCCGTCACCATTCCATCGATTCCCTTGCCGCATGCAGTCTGAAATGGCCTTATGGTCTAGCAAGGGGCGGTCAAGTATGGATTGACCGGTTGACTTCAAGGTACGGGCACCTGTTGTATCAGTTCGCTGATGATCCGATCGGCTTCGATGCCATCTGCTTTGGCTGCAAAGTCCAGCACGATTCTGTGTCTGAGTATGTCGGGTGCAAGTTCAATGACATCTTCAGGGATGATGTAATCCCGCTGCCTGAGCAGGGCATTTGCAGAGGCCGCGCGTAACAGGGATATCGAGCCACGGGGGGAGGCGCCGGCAGTAACATAATTGCCCCAGTCCGGAAGATAGCTGGAAATATTCCTGGTGGCGGCGACCAGGGCGACAACATATTCCTCGATAACCGGTTCTATATGTATATCGACCAGGCGTGAACGCATTTTAAGGATATTTTGAGGTTCCGTGATCGCCTGTATCGTCGTATCCAGGCGGCCATCATCAACCTGGCGTGTGCGCCGAATAATTTCTATTTCTTCATCCTGCGTGGGGTACTGCATGAACAGGTGAAACAGGAAGCGGTCCAGTTGCGCCTCCGGAAGTCCATAGGTGCCTGCATTTTCCAGTGGATTCTGTGTTGCCAGCACCATGAATAAATCGGGTAGTTTATGGGTTTCGGCACCGACGGTAATCTGGTGCTCTGCCATGGCTTCCAGCAGTGCGGACTGGACCTTGGGTGGAGCGCGGTTGATCTCGTCGGCAAGAATAATTTCATGAAACAGTGGCCCCGGCTGAAAGCGGAATGTTCCCTTGTTCGGCTCGAAGATCTCGCTGCCTGTGAGGTCCCCGGGCATCAAATCCGGCGTGAACTGTATTCGTTGAAAGCTTGCATGCACACTGCTGGCCAGGGCGTGTACCGCGGTGGTTTTCGCTAACCCGGGCGGGCCTTCCAGTAGCACATGCCCGCCACAAACCAGTGCGATGATCAGTCGATCAAGTAAAGCCTCCTGTCCGACGATGACCTTTTGTAGCTGTTGTTTTAATTGTTCACAGGATGATGTGGTCATATGGATGATTCGTGTTCAAATATTCATGCTCGCTTTGTATTGTTTATTTCAGGCATGAAATGGCTGGTTATGCATGGTTGTCGATGCATTCTAGCATGATCCACCTTGCCTGCTACCGACCCGGAAGCCTGCGAGTTGCCGGGTATCAGCGGCGTGTTATTTGCGGGGAGACCTATTGGTCAGTAAGGGTGATATGGAATCAATTCGTTTACCACATCGTCATGGGTTGTGGGGTCTTCGAAAAAACACCGGGTCGATGCTTCCAGGTAGGCGTGTGGGCAATACTGTAATGCCATATACCCGTGGTCAGCCTGTATTTCTCATGCCAGCCGCGATCGCGTTGATGCTTCTGAGTAATGGATTCAGCCAGGGATTAGGTTCCTGGTTGTGCGATTGCGCACGGTATTTTGCAATCATGGCAATCTGTATGTAGTTCAATGGATCCAGGTAAGGATTTCGACGGGTTAACGACAGCGCAATCCCCGGTGTATCCTCCATCAGGCTGTTTGCCTGTGCCACCATCAGCACCAGCTTTTTAGTGCGTTCGAATTCCTCTTTTATGCAATCGAAAATGACTCTGGCCTGATCCTGGTTTTCACATAAAGCGGCATAGGCATGTGCGATATCCATTTCTGCCTTGAATAAAGACATTTGAGTGTTGCTCAGAAATGAGTGGAAGAAAGGCCATTCCCTGTACATACGCTGCAGTAATTTGAGCTTTTGTTGGTCATCGGCGATCCATTGCTCAATCGCGGAACCAATACCATACCAGGCGGGCAGGGTATGTCTTGACTGCGCCCATCCGAATACCCATGGAATAGCGCGTAATGAACTTTTGGATCGGTCCTGTTTTTTGCGGTGCGAAGGTCTTGAACCGATATTCATCATGCCGATTTCACTCACCGGGGTGGCTTCGTAGAAGTAATCAATCAGTCCCTCGGTTTCATCGGTTAATCCGCGATAGGATTTTTCGCCCAACCTGGCCATTGCCTCGGCCGCCTGCAGAAACTGGTCATCTACTTTGGCAGGCTCCTCAACGAGATTCAGACTGGCTTTCATGAGGCCGGTCATGCCGACGCTAAGTTCATAGATCGCGGTTTCAGGGTTGTTGTACTTGTAAAATAAAACTTCACCCTGTTCGGTAAACTTTGTTTCACCCTGAACTGTACCTGGTGGATAGGCGAGTATGGTTTCATGGGTGGGCCCGCCGCCGCGCGCCATGGTGCCACCACGGCCATGAAACAGCCTGATCCGCAGGCCCCTGGCTTTTGCTATGGCATGCACCTTGACCTGTGCCTTGTAGAGGTTCCAGACGGAGGCATAGATACCGCCATCCTTGCTGGAATCGGAATACCCGAGCATGATTTCCTGAATGTTGCCGGAGCATTTCAGCAGGCCACTATAACTTGGGTTGGATAACAGGTTTTCCAGAACCGGTTCGATGTGTTCAAGGTCCTCGATCGTTTCAAACAACGGGGAAACTACGATATTGCAGTACCACTGATCATTATTCTTTCCAGCCAGGCCGCAAAGTGAAGCCAGGAACATGACTTCCATGACATGGCTGGCCTGGTGGGTCATTGATATGACATATGCACCAAACGCCTGCGGACTGATTTCATCCTGCATCTTTCTCATTACGGCAAACACGTCCAGCGTTTGCAGAGTATCTTCAGACATCATCTCGCGTTCGGGTATGATGCAGTCACCGGCTGCGATCAGGTCACCGAGCAAGGCAAGACGTTCTGTTTCATTTAGTGTGGCGTACTTTTTATGTACAGAAAGCCCTATTATTTCACTGACTGCATCGGTGTGGCGTGTGGACTCCTGTCTTACATCCAGGTTAACCAGATTGAAACCAAACGTTTCTGCCAGACGAATCAGGTCTTTCAGTTCGCTGTCCGCAGTTTTCTGGTCACCATGACCATACAGTGAGTCCCGAATCAGGTAGAGATCATCCAGAAACTCCTGCTGATGTGCGTAGCCGACGCCAGGAAGCATGCCGCCTTCGATAGGCTGCATGATGGCATCCTGTGTCATTTTTAGTTTGAACCGCATGATGGCCAGTTTTCGCCGATAAGGTTCAAACCGATACTGGTTCGGTTTGTTCTTGAATACTTCTGTAGTGACCCTGTCCCTGGGCTCCAGACTCTCGAGTAATGCTTTAGACGGGTTGCACATCTTGGATGAGAACGTCAGACGGTTTTCCAGGCGCTCTGTACGACGGATGTATTCGAGCAGGATTTCATTAGCATGAATGCGAACAGCGCGTTCTGTCGTTTCAGGCAACACAAAGGGGTTGCCGTCACGATCGCCACCGATCCATGAACCAAACCGGAGCACGGAAGGGATGTCAATCCGTTCATCTTCATCACTGATACGCCTGGCAGCATTTTCCATGTAACGATAGATGGTTGGTACCGCGGTGAAGAGTGATTCCCTGAAGTAGTACAGGCCTGTCCTTATTTCATCTTCAACCTTGGGCTTGGAACTGCGTACTTCATCGGTCTTCCAGAGTGTCTGTATCTGGTTTTCCAGTCGCTCGATGATCAGCTTGCGTTGTTCGCGGTTTAATCGGCTGTCGTTCAGTTCCTCGGCAGTCAGAAAGATCCTGCGCATGCTGATCATGATGGTTCTTCTTTTGGCTTCGGTCGGATGTGCTGTGAATACGGGCCGATAGCTAAGATGATCCAGCAGGGTCTGAAATTGCGATGCATTAAGCCCATGCGCCTTTAGTTCACGAAAGGTTGCATCGAATGAACCCGGCCAGAGCGGTTTACCGGTCTTGACTTCCTGTCGGCGATGGTAATGTTGTGATGCTTCTTCAGCAATATTCGTCAGGCTGAAAAAGACCGAGAATGCACGGATGACGTGAGTCAACAACTCCGGGTCCAGTTGATCGATTACCCGGATCAGGCGTTTGCGCAGCGAGAGGTCATCCTTTTTACGCAATTTGTTGTAACCACGGCGCAGTACCTGGACAGTTCGCAGTACCTGGGGGTCTTCCTGGGTGCTCAGTACATTGCCCAACAAGTCTCCGAAAAGGCGTACCCGGCTGCGAAGTAACTTGTCCTGTCTCGGGTCGATTGCCATGATTGAATTACTCCTGATTACTTACAAAAAATGGCGGATCACAGATTCTGTGCCGCCATTAGAGCTTGTATTATAACGAATCTGCCGAGCCTGATGCATGGCAATTTACCGCTATATCATGCCTCAAGCTGTTTGATCGCCCAGTCGATATGTTCCTGCACCATTTTGGATACGTTGGAATGTGTATTGAGCAGAGCCTTAATGATTCTGTCTTTGTTCGTGGTGGCATTGCCCAGAGCAACCGCGATATTGCGTAACCATCGATCATGACCAATACGGCGA
>JBFFRZ010000056.1:0-11877 GCA_041572715.1 Gammaproteobacteria bacterium | reverse complement strand
TCGAATGGCGTCTATTATGTGCGCTATTCAGACCCGCTCAAGGATGTGAATTCCGAGGAGAAGGGTATTCTGTCCCGCCTTGTTTTCTGGGGCAGCACTGAAGAGCCTTCTGAAGAACTTTATCAGGTCACCCTGGTTGGTGATGAAGCGTCGACGCAGATTATCGTGATGGATAAAAATGGACAACGTGACAAAACGAAAACAGCCCAGCGTATTCTCACGTTGCTCTATGAGCAGATCAAGTAAGCGCCAGACAGCTTATACATGAGTGACCTGCGGTTTGCATCGCTGGGGAGTGGCAGCAAGGGAAATGCATCACTGATCTGCGCTGGCGAGACGACCCTGATGGTGGATTGCGGTTTTTCCATCAAGGAAAGCTGCCATCGTCTTGAGCAGGCAGGTATCACGCCTGAAAAAATTGATGCTTTGCTGGTTACTCACGAACATGGAGACCATAGCAGGGGAGTAGCCCGCTTTGCGCGTCGCTATGGTATTCCGGTCTGGTCATCGAGAGGCACCGGCAAGTGCCTGCAAAAAGATGCAATGGATTACAACACTATTAATGTTCACCAGTCTTTTGCGATTGGTGATATATCCATACAGCCGGTTGCCGTGCCGCATGATGCCCGCGAGCCGTGCCAGTTCGTCTTTAGTTACCGCCAGCACAGTTTTGGTTTATTGACGGATGTGGGTGAAATTACCCCGCATATCATTGATTGCTACCAGCAATGTCACGCCATGTTGCTCGAGTTTAATCATGACCTGGATATGCTGTGGAATGGCGAGTATTCCATGCCACTGAAAAAACGGGTTGCCAGCAGATTGGGTCACCTGAACAATGGTCAGTCGAGCGAGTTACTGCAAACCCTGATGCGTGGAGAGCTGCGTTTTGTCATGGCTGCGCATTTGAGTGAATCCAACAACACAGTGCAGTTGGTGGAAGGCGAGTTATCCCGGGTCATGGGTGGTAATGACCTTCAGTACCGCATCGCCAGCCAGGACAGGGTGAGTGAATGGATTTCATTGGGAGCCATATGTTGATTTCATTTTTTTCCGGGAACGCTGCATTAAGTCCGTTTGCAGCCGATAAGTTGCTCGCATCCATTCAGGCACAGATACCAGCCGTTAATACGCTGGCGGCCGACTATCTGCATATTGTTTCGTTTGGTTCCGAGGCCGATGAAGCAGAAATCAGCACCCTTGAGTCATTGCTGCACTATGGTGAGGCCAGGGAGCTTTCCATGAAACATAAACAGACGTTGTATGTTTCTCCCAGGCCCGGAACTATTTCACCCTGGTCCAGCAAGGCAACCGATATTGCGCATAATTGCGGCCTTCACTGTGTAGAGCGTATTGAACGTGCGGTGGTATTTACAGTCGGGCTGAAAGACAGTAACTGCCTTGGTAAAGATGAAATGATTCAGCTCAAGGCGTTGCTGCATGACCGGATGACTGAGAGTGTATTTGACGACAGGCAGGCGCTGGGAATCCTTTTTGAAACCCATGAGCCCAGGGCATTACGAACAGTCGATATTATGAGCCAGGGCCGTTCGGCGCTGGAAACCGCAAATGTTGAACTGGGCCTGGCGATATCCGAAGACGAGATTGATTACCTGGTGGAAGGTTTTACCCGGCTGGGTCGCAACCCGACCGATACAGAACTCATGATGTTTGCACAGGCAAATTCTGAACACTGTCGGCACAAGATATTCAACGCACAGTGGACCATCGATGGTGAGCCCCAGGAGCAGACCCTGTTTGGCATGATCCGCAATACCTTCCAGAAGCATCATGAAGGAGTATTGTCAGCCTACAAGGATAATGCCGCGGTGATTGCCGGCTTTGACGGCGCACGTTTTGCGCCAGATCCCGATACCGCTGAATACCAGCAGGTCGAGCAGGCAATGCCGACCATGATCAAGGTGGAAACACATAATCACCCGACAGCCATATCGCCTTATCCTGGCGCGGCAACCGGTGCCGGTGGTGAGATCAGGGACCATGGCGCTACCGGTCGGGGCGCGAAGCCCAAGGCCGGGTTATGTGGGTTCTCGGTTTCCAATCTAAAGTTGCCGACACTGCCACAACCGTGGGAAGTTGATCACGGCAAGCCTGATCGAATCGTCTCGGCGCTGGAGATCATGCTTGAAGGGCCCATTGGTGCCGCATCGTTCAATAATGAATTCGGGCGCCCGAACATCGCCGGTTATTTTCGTAGCTACGAACTGCAACCGGAGGGGCAGTCGTCTATACGTGGTTATCACAAGCCAATCATGCTCGCCGGTGGCGTTGGTAACATCCATACAGACCATGTTGAGAAGAATGCCATCCCCGATGGCGCCAACCTGATCGTGCTGGGTGGTCCGGCCATGTTGATCGGCCTTGGTGGTGGTGCTGCTTCATCCATGTCCAGTGGTGCTTCAAGCGAGGACCTGGATTTTGCATCGGTGCAGAGGGGCAACGCGGAAATGGAACGGCGTTGCCAGGAAGTCATCGACCGCTGTACCCGGCTGGGGGATCACAATCCGGTCATTTCGATTCATGATGTTGGTGCAGGGGGGCTCTCCAATGCCATGCCGGAACTGGTGAATGATGCAGGTATGGGCGCACAGCTGGACATACGCAAGGTTCCAAATGACGAGCCGGGCATGTCTCCCATGGAGATCTGGTCCAATGAAGCGCAGGAACGCTATGTGCTGGCAGTAGCAGATGAGGAACTGGAGTTATTTGATCGCATCTGCCAGCGCGAGCGTTGTCCGTACGCTGTACTGGGCAAGGCGACCAGGGAACAGCAACTGGTTGTCGAGGATCCGCAATTCAAAAATCGCCCGGTGGATATGCCGCTGGAACTCATGCTGGGTAAACCACCGCGCATGCACCGGGATGCCAGCAGGCATCGAACACAGGGCAGGGCAATCGATGTCGACGCCGTGGACGTACTGGCCGCGGCGTACCGGGTTTTACAGTTGCCCACGGTGGCGGATAAAACATTTCTTATTACGATTGGTGATCGTAGCGTGACCGGCATGATTGCGCGTGATCAGATGGTGGGCCCATGGCAGGTTCCGGTCGCAGATGTTGCGGTGACCATGAACAACTTTGATGGCTACCACGGTGAAGCGATGGCCATGGGAGAACGCACACCGGTTGCCGTTCTGGATGCAGCAGCTTCTGCGCGCATGGCGGTTGCCGAGGCCATCACGAATATCGCTGCCGCGGATATTGACGCACTGAGCGATATCAAGCTGTCAGCCAACTGGATGGCGGCCTGTGGCAACCCGGTCGATGATGCCGACCTGTTTGACGCCGTGAAATCTGTTGGTATGGAATTATGCCCTGAGCTGAAACTGACGATACCAGTGGGTAAGGATTCCCTGTCCATGCGTACCATCTGGCAGGACAGTGATGGAGAAAAAGAGGTCAAGGCGCCGCTGTCATTAATCGTGTCCGCCTTCGCCCGTGTGAATGATGTACGCAAAACTTCAACGCCGCAGCTAAGGACTGATAAAGGCGATACCCGGCTGTTACTGATTGATCTGGGGCAGGGCGAGAACCGCCTTGGGGCAACGGCCCTGGCACAGGTATACAATTTGACCGGAGATCGGCCGGCAGATATCGATGTATTCCCCGTGCTCAGTGTATTTTTTGATGCTATTCGGGATTTACGCCGTAACGAGCAGATACTCGCCTATCATGATCGATCCGACGGTGGCCTGCTGGCAACGCTATGTGAAATGGCATTTGCCGGTCACTGTGGCCTGTCGATTGATATCAGCCATGTCGATGATCATCCAGTGCATGCATTGTTTAATGAAGAGCTGGGTGTGGTGATTCAGGTCCGCATGGAAGAAGCTGTATCGATTCAACAAAACCTGGCTGAAAAGGGTCTGGCTGTTATCGATATAGGCACCACCCAGTCCGATTCGCATATTGTGATCGCCCATGAGGGTGCGGAAGTCCTGCATGAGTCACGTATTGACCTGCATCGGGCATGGTCCTCTACCACGCACCAGATGCAGTCCATCAGGGACAACGCCGAATGTGCGCAGCAAGAGTACGATGCGATTCTGGACGACGAAGATCCGGGGCTGGTTGCTAAATTGACTTTTGATCCGGGTGAGAATATTGCAGCGCCATACATCAATACCGGTGTTCGCCCCAGGGTAGCGATTCTCCGCGAACAGGGTGTGAATGGTCAGATTGAAATGGCGGCCGCTTTTACACGCGCAGGTTTCAGCGCAGTTGATGTCCACATGAGCGATATTATTGCCGGGCGTATTGCCCTGGAAGATTTTCAAGGGGTTGCTGCCTGTGGCGGATTTTCATACGGTGACGTACTGGGTGCCGGCCAGGGCTGGGGCAAATCCATTCTGTTTAACAGTCGGGCACGTGATGAGTTCGAAGCATTTTTTAATCGTGATGACAGTTTTGCGCTCGGCGTCTGTAACGGCTGCCAGATGATGTCCAGCATCAAGCAGTTAATACCGGGCGCGGAAAACTGGCCTCGTTTTGAGCGGAACTTATCGGAGCAGTTCGAAGCCCGCTTAACGTTGGTAGGACTGCCCGAGAGTGTGTCCATACTGACCAGGGACATGGTAGACAGCATGATGCCGGTAGTCGTTGCACACGGTGAAGGCCGTGCTACGTTTGATCATGATGACCAACGCACTCAACTCGTCAGTCACAGCCAGGTCGTAATGCAATATCGTGAGGCTGACGGCAATCCGGCCACACGTTATCCGCATAATCCTAACGGTTCTACTGATGCAATTGCCGGTGTAACCACGCCTGACGGGCGTTTTACCATCATGATGCCGCATCCCGAGCGTATATTCCGCAGCGTACAGATGAGCTGGCATCCGGATGACTGGGGTGAAAATTCACCCTGGATGCGGTTGTTCAGCAATGCCAGGGTTTTTGCCGGCTGAATTGCCTGGGACGCGGCAGTAACCCGTAACCGGGCAGTCAGTTGCGTGAAAAACCGCAAGGCAAAAATATATCGAGCGTCATTAGATAAGGTATATTTGCGCCATGACAGGATCGATTGACTGGAAACAGGTTTATGCTGCGGTATGGCGCCAGCAAAGAAGCGCCCTGCGTGCTGTTCAGGAAACCGACCCCGTACTCCTTGATTCACTGGTCGGCATTGACCGGCAAAAGCAGGCGCTGGTTACCAATACGGAAAGATTCCTCAAGGGTAAACCGGCCAATAATGCGTTGCTATGGGGTGCAAGAGGAACCGGAAAGTCTTCGCTCATCAAAGCTATATTCAATGAGTACAAGAGCAAAAACCTCCGACTTATTGAAGTGTACAAGAATGATTTAAGCAGCCTGCCGGAAATCGTCGACGATATCAGGCGTCTACCCTTCAGGTTTATTGTGTACTGCGATGACTTCTCGTTTGGCGAGAATGAAAACACCTATGTAGTATTGAAAACCATACTTGAAGGTTCAATTGAAGCCCCGCCGGACAATGCCATTCTTTATGTAACCTCCAATCGACGCCATCTTCTGCCCGAGTATATGAAGGATAACCTGGATAGCACCATATCCGATGGCGAGATACATTATTCCGATGCCATAGAAGAACGTATCTCATTATCAGACCGGTTTGGTTTATGGCTGTCTTTTTATGCGCCTAATGATGAAGGTTATCTGAAAATTGTTGACAGTTATTTTCCGCAACCGGGCATTGACCGAAACAGGTTGCATAAAGCGGCGCTGGAATTTTCGCGTAACCGGGCATCCAAAAGTGGACGTACAGCCAAACAGTTTTTCAATCAATATCCGGCTGATGAGTCATAACTGGATTTAACCTCTATCGAGCCTTATTTGAAGCCGGTTTATGCGCCAAAGAAAAATGCCGGGCAGGCGACCCATCCAGTCATTGCAGATAGCATGATGATCATGATCCAGTACTAAACCGGATATTGTCCGTGAATATGGAAATCACGACATACATTAGAAGAAGATTGCACCGGCCTTGAACAGGATCGGATTTTCTGCAGGTACATTACATGTTGGCAGTTCCACGAACCAATTTCTCTGTGACATGAAATCATGCGGATGATCCAACCATCCCCGCAAGCCGGCATGCTATAAGCCTCTCAATATCTGTATTTCTTTTCACTGGTTAAAGAAATCGTGATATTGGATCAATGATGAAAAACCTTTTGCCTAAATGAGCTTAAGGACGCATTCAAGATAGCGGCTTTCATCCGGCATGGTTCCGCTTCTTTGTGCTTCCCATAAAGCCAGGCCGAGACATTCCTGCATGCGGTGTTCGGCTTCCTGTACATCGCCAACTTTGATAATGAGTCGTTGATGTGCATTGGCAATACCCGCGGGGCGATCGGTTTGTACCTGTTCGCGTATCGTGATGTGCATGCCCATGTGCAGGAAGGGGTTGGTTTGTCCATCTTCAGGACTGTAGTCTTTAGCAAGCGCATCTTCCCCTGAAGTTAACAGCTCATGATACTCCGGGTGGTCTGCTACAACACCGGCGACCAGCGCCTCCAGTGGCTCGAGCGGCTCGTTGTTTTTGAATTTCTGCCAGCTGCTGAGAAAGAACTGGCGCATTTGTTCCCTGTTCTGGCCAAACATCAGAATACCTTTGCCTTGTATTCACAGAGGTCTTCAATGATGCACTCGCCGCACCTTGGTTTTCTCGCAGTACAGACATATCTTCCATGCAGTATCAGCCAGTGATGCGCATCGACCAGAAATTCTTCCGGCACGAACTTGAGGAGTTTTTTTTCTACTTCCAGTACCGTCTTGCCCGGGGCGATTTTCGTGCGGTTTGATACGCGAAAGATATGGGTATCCACTGCCATGGTCGGGTGTCCAAACGCTGTGTTCAATACTACGTTGGCTGTCTTGCGTCCGACGCCGGGCAAGGCCTGTAAAGCGGCTCTGTCTTCCGGTACCTGGCTATTGTATTGCTCAGTCAGTATCTGACAGGTCTTGATGATGTTTTTTGCCTTGGAGTTATACAGGCCAATTGTCTTGATATAGGGCGTCAGGCCCTCTATTCCCAGGGCTGCAATTGACTCAGGGGTGTTGGCAACCGCATACAGCTGGCGGGTGGCCTTATTGACTGAAATGTCTGTGGCCTGTGCGGACAGAATAACAGAGATGAGCAGTTCAAATGGATTACGAAATTTAAGCTCGGTAGTGGGCTTCGGGTTTGCTTCGCGCAGACGGGAAAATATTTCGCGGCGTTTTTCTTTATTCATCCGCAGAGAAAGTAAGATCAGGCTGAAATGTCAGCCGTAGCGGGTTTCCCGAGTTTGACAACAATGCCCTTCGGTTGGCTCATTTTCTCGTCGATCACGTTCTTGATAGCAACAAGCAAACCCAGGCCGATAAAGGCACCGGGTGGAAGGGCAAACAGTAACAGGCCCCGGGCATCTTCGCCGAAATGGATTGTCATGTCTTTGGCCCATTCGCCAAACAGCAGGTGCGCATCGGCGAACAGGGTTGCGCTACCGATGATCTCGCGCATGCTGCCCAGTAGGAGCAGGATCAAGGCGAAGCCAACGCCCATGCTGAACCCATCCAGGGTTGCTGCCCAAAGTGGCTGACGCGACGCAAATGCCTCGGCACGACCGATAATAATGCAGTTGGTTACAATCAGCGGGATAAAAATCCCGAGGATCAGGTACAGTTCGTAAAAATGGGCCCGCATGACGAGTTCGACAACGCCAACAAAGCCGGCAATGACCAGCACGAATATTGCGATCCGGATTTCCTCGCGCAGTAGCGGGCGGGCGATGGCCACAACGAAATTACTCGAGGTTAACACCAGCATGGTTGCCAGCCCCATACCCAGTGCATTGATGAACGTGTTACTGACCGCCAGCAGGGGACACAGGCCAAGTAGCTGCACCAGGCCGGGGTTATTTTTCCATAATCCCTTGTAAATAATTTCGTTGGCGCTCGGTGTGCTCATTGAAACAGTTCCTGCTGGTTATCCCGGAAGTATATCAGAGTCTTTTTGATTTCCCCGATGACCGCGCGGGGCGTGATGGTGGCTCCGGTGAATGCGTCAAACACACCGCCATCCTTTTTGACGGCCCATCCTTCAGGGGACGGGTCGCGAAGTGATCGATCGTTAAAACCCAGTATCCAGTCGGAACGACTCAGATTAATATCATCGCCGAGCCCCGGTGTCTCCCTGTGCTCCAGCGCGCGCACGCCCAGTATCTCACCGCTGGCCTTGATGCCCACGAGCAGCTGGATGGAACCGCTGTAGCCGTCTTTGGCGACGGTCTTGATGAGCGCGGCAACCGGGCTGTTATTGAGGCGTGCTCTGTACACAATCCGGCCACTATCCGGTGGCTGGAAAATATCGGTAGCCGGCTCATTATCGTAGCTGCCCGGGACCAGTAATTGCTTTAGCTGTGTTTCCAGCCGCAACTGGTCCTGTATTGCAATACGCTCGCGGGTCAGTTCGTAGGTAAAGGCCAGCAGGAAGATAAAGATCAAGGCAAACACGCCCAGCAATCCGCCCGGCTTCAGCCATTGGGGAAAACTGGCTTCTGACTCTGGCTTATTTGTGTCCATAGGCCCTTGGGATTGTCAGATAGTCAATAATGGGTGCAGCCAGGTTCATCAGCAGCACGGCGAAAGCGAACCCGTCCGGGTATCCGCCCCATAGTCGTATGATCATCGCCAGCAGGCCAATTCCGGCTGCGTATATCCAGCGACCGAGCCTGGTGGTAGATGCGGTTACCGGATCAGTGGCAATGAAGAATGCCGCCAGCATGGTGCCGCCAGAGAGCAAATGAAACAGGGGGTTTTGCCATGCCGGGTTATCGGTACCGAGCATCAAGCCGATTGAAAACAGGGCAACGGTCAGCAGCAGTGACAACGGAATGCGCCAGTCCAGGGTGCCCTTGAACGCCAGCCACAGTCCTCCGGCCAGCCATGCGAGCGAAATCCATTCCCAGTGTTTGCCGGCCAACAGACCGGTTAACTCGGGTGCAGCGTCCAGACTGTGCTTGAAATGGTCCAGTGGTGTGGCCGTGCTGAGGCCATCAAGGTGGGTGGTCACGGAACCCTGAAAAATGATGGACAGGCTATCGGCGAAACCGGGTAGCTGGTAACCGTTTTCCTGCGGCAGCCACTGGGTCATTTCTCGGGGAAATGAAACCAGTAACACGGCGTAACCAACCATGGCCGGGTTGAATGGGTTGGATCCCAGCCCGCCATACAGATGCTTGGCAATTACAATGGCGAAGCCAACCGCCAGTACCGTCATCCACCAGGGCAGCAGCGGTGGCAGGCAGATTGCCAGCAACCAGGCGGTCACCAGTGCACTGTAATCGGTCAGATGCGGAATAACCGGTCGCTTTCTGATTTTGAGCATGATGGCTTCAAGTGCCAGCGCGGTTGCGGAAGCCAGCATCAACTGGATTAGCAGGCCCCATCCAAAGAAGGCGGTATAAATTATGATCCCCGGACTGAGTGCCAGCAGCACACGCCGCATGGTGGTGGCAACGGTGGCGGTGGGCGTGCCTAACGGCGAGTGAACAGTGTCGATCATGCGTCCTGTTCCTTTTCCGCCGCCTCGGCTTCTTCCTTCATGGCGGCCCTGGCCTTGGCTTTGTTGGCTGCCTGCAGGGCTTCTTTTTTCTTTCGCATTTTTTCTTCACGCTCACGTTTGGCGCGCTCCAGCCGCTCATTACGAAACTCATAACGTTGCTTGGACTGCTGCGCTTTCCTCTTGGCCATGCCCTGTCCCCGCAGTTCGGACTTGGCATAACGGTAATAGCTGGACAACGGGATATGGCTGGGGCATACCGCATTACAGCAGCCGCACTCAATACAGTCTTCCAGGTTCCAGCGCTGTGCCTGTTCCAGGTCTTCGGCGCGAATCAACGCAAGTAATTGCTGCGGGGCCAGCTGTGATGGACAGACCTCGGCACATGCACCACAGCGTATACAGGGCAGCTCGCCCTGGGTGTCCTGCATCATTGCAGGGGTGGTGAGCAGTATCGAGTTCATGCCCTTGGTAACCGGGACCTCGTCAGTACTCAGGCCCAGCCCCATCATGGCGCCGCCCATAATCAGTCCATTGGCATCTTCTGTTTTACCGCCGCAAAATTCGATCAGGTCCTTTACCGGTGTGCCCAGTAATACTTCAAGCACCCTTGGCTGTTTAATGCCCGGGCCCGATACAGTAACGAAGCGGCTGATCAGTGGTTCATCGAACATCACCGCCCGGTACACGGCAGCTGCGGTGCCCGCGTTATAGACCGCGACCCCGATATCAGCGGGCAGGCCATGCGTAGGAACTTCCTTGTCGGTAACAATTTGGATCAGTTGTTTTTCACTGCCGGTGGGATATCGGGTAGGCAGTACTTCAAGATGAATTGGGTCGCCGCAATCGACAATTGCATCACGCAGCAGATCGATGGCCTCTGATTCCTCTTCCTCGATTGCCAGTACTCGTTTGTCTGCCTTGATGGCCTGCTGAATGAGGCAGGAGCCGCCGATAACATGCTGTGGGCGCTCACGGAACAGCATTTCATCGCAGGTAATCCACGGTTCGCACTCACAGCCATTGATAATCAGGGTGTCAATGTGGTGGTCAATACCATTTTTGATTTTTACCGAGGTTGGAAAAGTCGCTCCGCCCAGGCCAACGATGCCGGCGTCACGGATTTTTTTCTTGATATCCATTGGGGCACACGCGGAGATGATTTCTCGGTCCATGGCCTTCGGTACCGGTGAGGGCCACTCGGCGCCGGCATCCGGCTCAAGCACGATGCACATGCCATTCAGCCCGGACGGATGCGGCACCGGCCGGTATTCAATGGCTTTAACCGACGCATCGATTGGCGCATGGATGTTGGCACTGACAAATCCCTGAGCGGCGGCAATCAGCTGGCCTCGTTTCACATGGTCACCGCTTGCGACGACCGGCGTAGCCGGGGTGCCTATATGCTGGGCAACCGGGATGATCAGTTCCGCGGGGACAGGTGCTCGCGCCACCGGTAACTCGGTGGAGATGCTTCGATGACCGGGTAATGCAAGACCGGCTTGCATGGGATGCTTCATGATGCGAGCCGCCTTTCGGGTCTGGGCCAGTGCCAGTTATCGATGGATTCAGGAATTCCCACGAGTTCAATGCAATCCACCGGGCAGGGTGGCAGACAGAGCTCGCAGCCGGTGCATTCTTCTGCGATCACCGTGTGCATATGCTTGGCCGTGCCAAGGATGGCGTCAACCGGACATGCCTGGATGCACTTGGTGCAGCCTATGCAAAGTTCTTCAATAATGACCGCAACCACCGGTGGTTTCTCTTCACCGAGTTCTTCATCCAGCGGGATAGGCTCACGGTCAAGCAGTTCGGCCAGGTCCTGGATTGTGGATTCACCGCCGGGAACACAGCGGTTGATATCGGCATTACCACTGGCGATGGCTTCGGCGTAAGGTCTGCAGCCGGCGTAATCGCACTGACCACACTGGGTCTGCGGCAACAATGCCTCTATGCGGTCCGCGACCGGGTCGCCCTCAACTTTGTATCGCTGGGAAACGTAACCCAGTACCAGGCCGGCACCCAGCGTAATCAGGGCAAATATGAAAACTGTGATTAACATGTGAAGTGTCAGGTGTCCCTAGATTCTGATCAGTCCTGAAAAGCCCATGAATGCCAGTGACATCAGGCCCGCGGTGACCAGCGAGATGGATGCGCCCTGGAAAGGCGCCGGTATGTCGGCAGCGAGCAGTCGTTCACGAATGGCAGCAAATAGAATCAGCACCATGGAAAAACCGATGGCCGCACCGAAGCCGTATACCGCCGATTCGATAAAGTTGAACTGCTGTTGAACATTTAAGAGTGCGACACCCAGTACGGCGCAGTTGGTGGTG
>JBFFRZ010000055.1:0-11891 GCA_041572715.1 Gammaproteobacteria bacterium | reverse complement strand
CTTCAAAATACTCAGACTATAACTCAAGGGAATTCCGGGACAGTGGCGTGCGCGTGGTACCCCCTGCAGCAGCCCGCAAAGGCAGTTACATCGCGAGTGGTGCGGTACTGATGCCCTCTTATGTCAATATTGGCGCTTACGTTGATTCCGGCACCATGGTGGATACCTGGGCTACTGTTGGTTCATGTGCACAAATCGGCAAAAATGTTCATCTATCGGGTGGCGTTGGCATAGGCGGGGTACTCGAACCTGTTCAGGCAGCACCCACCATCATCGAAGACAACTGCTTTATCGGTGCCCGATCAGAAGTGGTCGAAGGAGTCGTTGTAGGGGAAGGCTCGGTTATCTCCATGGGCGTCTACATTGGCCAGAGCACGAAAATCTATAACCGTGAAACCGGTGAAGTCAGTTATGGCTATGTTCCACCGGGGTCAGTCGTGGTATCAGGCA
Organism: Gammaproteobacteria bacterium; assembly: GCA_041572715.1. Lineage (GTDB taxonomy): Bacteria > Pseudomonadota > Gammaproteobacteria > JAJDYQ01 > JAJDYQ01 > JAJDYQ01. Next base: position 11,441 of record JBFFRZ010000055.1, on the reverse strand, counting down.
ACCTGCCTTCGAAAGATGGAAAATATTCATTGTACTGTGCAGTTATCGTCAAGCAGGTCGATGAAAAAACGCGTGGCAAGGTCGGTATCAATGAATTACTGAGGGATATCTAGATCCGCGACGGCCAGTCTGAATGATCCGGCCCACGTTACCGGCTTCTGGTGCAACAAAGATTGAAAGCTTGCCCTGCCGATAAAGCCCCGGCAGGTGTGCCACTAACGTGGCCATACCCTGCTCCGGCATCGAGACCGCTGCTGACAACAGGCCGTGGCATTCATCGCTGGAATTGGCAATATGTTCAAGCACGTGGATAAGGAAAATAAAGAAAGCCAAACAAGGGAATAAACCATATGTCTTCTGAGACGATACAACTGGCTGAAGCATTGATATCCAGGGCATCGGTTACCCCGGATGATCAAGGTTGCCAGCAACTCATCGCCGAACGCCTGCAAAAACTGGGGTTTCGATGTGAGCATATGCGGTTCGGGGATGTAGATAACCTATGGGCGCGCCTCGGTGACAGCTCACCGCTACTGTGTTTTGCCGGCCATACTGATGTAGTTCCTACCGGTCCCATAGAAGACTGGGATAGCGACCCATTTACCCCGGATATACGTGACGGGTACTTGTACGGGCGCGGTGCCGCTGACATGAAAGGCAGCATTGCTGCATTTATAACAGCCTGCGAGACCTACCTTGCACATCAACAGCCCTCAGGATCGATTGCGTTCCTGATTACCAGCGATGAGGAAGGACCTGCCGCCGATGGTACCGTCAAAGTGATTGAAACACTGGAACAACGCGGCGAAAAAATAGACTGGTGTCTTGTCGGGGAGCCCAGCAGCTCGAACAAGCTTGGCGATGTCATCAAGAATGGCCGCCGGGGCTCACTGGGCTGCCTGCTGACGGTCAAAGGCAAGCAGGGCCATGTCGCCTATCCACACCTGGCATTGAACCCGATACATACACTGGCTCCCGCACTGGCTGAACTCGCATCCACAAAATGGGATGATGGCAATGAGTATTTCCCGCCGACCACGTTCCAGGTGTCCAATATTAGCGGGGGTACCGGTGCCAGCAATGTCATCCCGGGGGAATGCAGCGTCATGTTCAATTTCCGCTTCTCTACAGAGCAGACACCGGACACACTGGAACAGGCGGTACACCGCATACTTGATGAACATGGTCTTGACTACAAGACACAATGGTCGCTTTCGGGCATGCCCTTCCTGACGCCGGCTGGCGACCTGGTCGATGCCTGCCTGCAAGCGATCAGTGAAACAACCGGTTATGAAGGAACATTATCCACATCTGGAGGAACCTCGGACGGACGTTTTATCGCGCCAACCGGTGCCCAGGTGGTAGAACTCGGACCGCTGAACAAGACGATTCACCAGGTCAATGAATGCGTGCAGGCATCTGATCTCGAAACACTCAGCAGAATATATCAGGCCATACTAGCCAGACTCATGGGATGATGACCTGGCAGAAAATATCAGCTCTGATCTTTGTATTGCTGCTGCTGACCGGCTGTGGTGGTAGTCGCCACGAGTTTGACCCTATACCTGATGATGGCGTCATTCTGTCCTTTGGCGATAGCCTGACCCATGGGACCGGCGTGAAAAGAAACGAGAGCTATCCATCGGTCCTGCAACAGCTTACAGGCCGGATGGTGATCAATGCTGGCGTGCCCGGTGAAGTAACCGCAGATGGTGTCAAACGGCTACCGGCTCTACTGGACAAGCATCAACCTGACCTGCTGATACTGATACACGGCGGCAACGATATGTTGCGCAAAAAAAACCTGGAACTTGCAGTAGATAATCTGCGACAGATGATCGAGATGTCCCGTAACAGAAACGTTCCCGTCATCATGATGGCGGTCCCAAATCCAACCCTGATACTGAGCCCGGCAGAATTCTATGAAGAACTTGCCGGCGAGATGAATGTGCCTATAGAGGTCGATGCCATATCGGACATCCTTCAGTACCCGAGCAATAAATCAGATGCGGTTCATCCTAATGCCGATGGTTACCGCAAGATGGCGGAAAGCCTGCAGCAGCTGCTGATATCGATTGGCGCACTGTAACCGACAGTTACGTTACAAAACAGCTTCGGCATCATACGGCTCTGCAAGAACCGTCGGCTCATCGTCGTAGATAACAAACAGTTCATCCTTGCTCATGGGCTTTGCGATGTAAAAACCCTGAGCATAATCAACACCACAGGATTTTAGCGATCTGAGAATATCCGCGCTGGTGACGTATTCTGCAATCGTACGTCTGCCTATCGAATGTGCAATGTCATTAATGGACGTTACGATCACACGATCGGTATCATCTGAATCCATGTTATGAATATATTCACCGTCGATCTTCACATACTTGACCGGCAAATGGCGCAACTGGGCAAAGGAACTGAACCCGGCCCCGAAATCATCAAGTGCAAACTGGCAACCCATTTCATTGATGGTTTCCACGAATGACTTGACGCCTAGCATATTGGTAATGGCGCTTCTTTCGGTAATTTCTATGGCGAGATGACGGGAAGAGATTGGCATATCCCTGATATAACCGAGTATCCGTGAAATCGCCTTTTGATCTTCCAGGGTGATCGCGGAAAGATTCACACCCAGTGTAAAAAACAGGCCAAGATCATGCGCCTCCTGAAGGATTTTCAATGCGTTCTTGATAACCCATAAATCTATCTTGGGCATCAGACCGAATCGTTCAGCACTCGGCAGAAAAAGATTGGGGGCAACCTGGTTACCATCATCATCCCTGAGCCGTATCAGTGATTCGATGTAGGTCGGCAGCGAGTTCCGGTAACGGTGGTGAGTTACCCAAAGATTACTGCTACTTTCAGGCAAACTGTCGAAGTCGATATCATCCAGTGAAAGGATTGGCTGAAAACATAACTCAAAGCGATCGTTATCCAGGGCATACTGTAGCTTGTTCGCCCATCCCAGCTCGGAAGTCATCGCTACCCTGACATCACTTTCCGGATCGTAAATATGAGTCTGGTTTCGGCCTTTTGCCTTGGCCTGATGACAGGCAATGTCCGCATTGGCCATATTGTCGGATGACTCCTGGCCGGGATCAATCAAGGCAACGCCAATGCTCCCATGCACTTTGAACTCATGCTCACCGCTGGTGAAATGTAATGCGGACAACACGCCACGAAACTTGTCAGCTGTTTCATGCAGGGTATCCACATCGACATCCCGTAACAATACCGCAAACTCATCCCCGCCAAGTCGCGCCAGCACGTCCGATGAACGGACACGCTGCAGCAATGAGTCGGCGACCATGATCAGAATCTTGTCACCTGCCTCATGTCCGGCCGTGTCATTTATATACTTGAAGCGGTCCAGATCGAGAAACAGTAGCGCACTTGACCCCCTGGTGCGCATTAAATGATTTCGTTCAATCTCAAGCTGTTCCTCAAAATAGCGCCGGTTATGCAGATTGGTGAGAGAGTCATGTGTCGCCTGCCAGCGAAGCTGTTTTTCCATGGATTCCTGCTTGGTAATATCCCTGAATGCAACAACGGACCCGGCGTTCTGTCCGGAAACATTCAACGGAACCACTGTACAGCTGACAGAAATTGGATGTTGCTGTCTGTTGACGAAATGGGTTCGCCAGTCCCGCACTACACCCGCTTCCTGGTAGACCTTGAGCAGGTGTGACTCTTCCCTCGATAATGGCTCGTAATTGCTGTCCAGATAATGCAGCTTGTCATGGGCATCCAGTCCGGTCAGATCTTCCTCTCTTTCGTAACCGAGTATCTTCAACGCCGCAGGGTTGGCAAAGTTTATATAACCGTTGGCATCGACACCATAAACGCCCTCTCCCAGTGAAGAAAGTATGTTAGACAGCCGCTGACGTTCGAGCTGTATGGTTTTCTGGTTTCTTGCCATACGCTCCAGCGAGGCAACCCTAGCGATGAAAAGCTGGTCACTTTCTTCCTTGAACATGCATTCGATTGCCCCGGCGCGCAGGGAAATATCAATAACATCATCAAAATAAGTACCTGTCATGACCGCCGTCAGCAGATTCTGCATTTCTGCATTCTTCCTGATACGTCGGCACAAAACATGTCCATTCTGGTCCGGCATAAAATAATCAGTAATAACCAGATCGAAATATTCGGGCGGATGCTCAGATAATATTGACCAGGCCCGGTCGACACTTTCTGCCTGCTCAACCGCATAGTTGTTCTTTTTCAGCAGTCTAGAATAATAGGCACGGGAACTTTTTGAATCATCGACAAAGAGAATATTAAACGGTGCTTCTGTCAGGAAAGTGCTTGGCTGAACCCCGGTGACATCAGAATTCTCCTGAAGGAGGTTATCCATGATGGAGGAGACTTCTTCAAACTGTGCGAGCAATGTCAAAGCGGTCTTTTCTCTTCGCCTCATCCATTTCACAGCACTGTCATTCATCTGCGTTGTAATCGCCACCACGGGTATCAAAAGCCATGGCCCCGTCTTCAGCAGCTGTAGCAGTTTTTTAAACTCGTCGGTCTCAAGCATGAGCCAGGTCATGATGACACCATCAATATCATGACGGTCCAGAAGTAACTGCATACCTTCTGCCAGTGAGCCGACTTCAATCAACTCACGATCAGACGCCTTGAAACTTCGCCTGACTAAAAAACGCAAAGTGGTTGATTCTGCAATTAGGAGTATGTTGTTTGACATCACTTGATTATCATTATTATTGCCGTCTATCCTCACTTCAGGAGTAATGGCCTGAATAATCGCCGGATCACCGGTTCACGACCTGCTGCAATATCATGCGCCCGGGAAATCCTGCCCGGGGAACAAGATATCTGTTATACGTATGATAGATCAATATTCAGACTGATTCTGCCTCAACAAAGATCCTGCGCACTGAAGAATGCTGTTTTTTGATGGAATCATCAATCTCCCGGATAACTGCCTCGATTTCACGGGTCCGCTGACCTCTTCTGAAACGGATACTGATATTGACCAGGATATAATCCGGTCCCATGTGCATGGTCAGTAACTCATTGACCCGCTCGACATCATTATTGGACTCGGCTATACGACGAATACTGTTGACCACTTCATGATTGGCGCCCTCCCCGATCAGCAGACCTTTTGTTTCTACAGCAAGCCACACCGCAGTTCCCGCAAGTATTAAACCAATCATAATCGAGGCAATGCCGTCATATACCGCGTTTCCCGTAACCTGAGAGAGCCATATACCAAGCAGTGCGATCAACAATCCGATCATGGCGGCGGAATCCTCAAACAGTACTACGAACATTGAAGGATCCTTGCCTCTACGTACTGCCTCAATATAGCCAAATCTTCCCTTTACTTTGCCAAACTCCCTGAAGGCCAGGTACCATGCCGCGCCTTCAAAAACCAGCGCTAGCGCGAGCACAATATAGTTCACATGCGGATTCTGAATGGGCACCGGGGAAATGACATGCCGAATTCCTTCATATATGGCAATACCCGAGCCAACTGCAAAAATCAGGATCGCCACAACAAAACTCCAGAAATAAATTTCCTTGCCATGTCCAAATGGAAATCTTTCGTCTGCCGGTTTCTTCGATTGCCGGATTCCATGCAGTAACAGGACCTGGTTACCCGTATCAACAAGGGAATGGATACCCTCGGAAAGCATTGCTGAACTACCCGTAACCGAAGCTGCGAAAAACTTGGTAATTGCAATTGCAGTGTTACCAAGCATTGCAGCAATAATTACCTTGATCGAAGCACTTGCAGACATTGAGGACCTATCTATGAACTCAGTAATTTGTTTAGCTTGAGATTACGATTAATTACCTGCTTCAGGACATACCAGATAAGCCATATAAAAACCAACGGCAACAGGATTGTCTGAAAGATAAATATCACGATAAGATCAATCACAGCACGTGACGCATTCATGGCGGCATCATTCAGGTCGGCCATGTTCTGTTCCATATCAAGCTTGCGCTTTATATGCTGTGTAGTTGATTCATACAGGGCCCTTGCCTGATCCATTAGTGACCGCTCTGTGCCATCATCAGTACCGACATTTTGTACACTGTTTATTTCCGAGACCCTGGTGCGAGTCTCATCAAGTTCAGAGACCGCGGTTTGATAGCGGGAAGAAAGGAATTGCTGATAGATAAAGTCATTCAGTATGACGACTGCTGGAGCGGCAAATCGCAATATCACGAGCACTATCGCCAGCTTGAACATCAGGTTCGCACTTTGCCCTGCAGATGCTTTTTCGCTCCAGATGAAATAGACCAGGAGAAGCAATCCAACCGACATCACTACGCTCAACCAGATCCATGCACTGATCGCAAGCAGTACATTGATAACGCCAAGTGATGCGCTACTGGCCAGCATAACCCAGGAAAAACGTTCAACCAGATCATTGACCGGATCAAGTATTTCGCCCGGCGTAAGAACCACGCCAATACCCGCCGGTTCTATCGCCAGTTCGGTTCCCTGGGCAACTGAGATAACACCATTCAATGCCCTGGCTATCGCATAGGTTGCCAGGGCCCGCTGCAATGCCTCCTCAGCCCGTTCGCTACCGATGCCATCAAGTACACGCGTAAAGGCAAGCACAATCAGGAGAACTGAAAGTGCCAGATAGATAATCTGATTACGGCTCATATCTCATGGATCAAAACCAGCCAGGAACAAACATTATTCTTCTGCAGCTGCATTTCTTTCGGCAACTGTTCTGGCCACCTTTTGCCTGAGATATACCGGTATCGCCTGCCCGACATCTACGACCTCGCCATTTTCCAACATGCTGCTCGCAATCGGGATGATGTCTCTGGCCAAGGGTGCAGCATCGACCATCAACCCAGCCAGGCGTTGATGGTGGAGCTGTTGTAATACCGGGTACGCCGCCCAGCCTGCTCCAATAGCAAGCCATTGGCTGTTACCTGGTAAATATAGATTCTCGGGTGCATCCACAGCTTCATCCGTCACCGGATGCATGATATCTCCTGTCAGCTGGTAACACCCCCAGTAAATCTCGCCAATGCGTGCATCGAAAACGGCACAAATTTGCCTGGCATCATGATGATCACGATAAATACCCTGTGCCATTGCAGCAAGCGACGATACGGGTATCACGGGCAAGTCTGCACCTAGCGCCAGCCCCTGTGCGACCCCGGCCGCTATCCGCAAGCCGGTGAAACTGCCGGGCCCCCGCCCAAACGCGATAGCATCAAGCTGCCTCAGGGTAATATCCGCCTCATCCAGTACTGATTCGACCTGGGGTAAAATCAGATTGGTATGTGTTCTGGGCGCCAGCTCTTCACGGTAAATAATTTGGTCCTCGATCATGAGCGCTACCGAGCAGTATTCCTGAGTCGTATCCAGGGCTAGTATCTTCATCGGTTCAGGCCGTTTCCCTTTCTGCAAAAAAATTCACCACATCATCAAGCTCGCGGGTTACCGGCATTTCCGGCAAGCTACGGAGAAAAACCTTGCCGTAGGATTTACTGAGCAGACGCGGATCACATAGCATGAGGATACCTGTATCTGTCACATCGCGTATCAAGCGGCCGACGCCCTGTTTCAGCGTAACCACCGCACTGGGCAACTGATAATCGAAAAAAGGGTTCAGTCCCCGTTTCTTCAACGCGCCAAGCCGCGCCTGCATGACCGGGTCACCCGGTGAAGCAAATGGTAGTTTATCAATAATCACACAAGACAGTGCTGACCCCCTGACGTCGACACCCTCCCAGAAGCTGGCTGTGCCAAGTAACAGGGCATTACCGTGACGTCTGAAATCACTCAACAGACGCTGTTTGGGTGCCTGCCCCTGTACCAGGATCGGATAATCTATATGGTCACGCATGAACTGGGCAGCCTCCTGCAGTGCACGGTGGCTGGTAAAAAGCATGAATGTGCGACCCCCTGCTGCTTCTATGACTGGTATCGATTGCGCACATACTTCTCGCGTGTAGGACGGGTCTGACGGTTCCGGTAATCCTTTGGGCAGGTACTTCAATCCATTGTTGCGATAATCAAATGGACTTCCGAGGAGCAGGGTTTGGGGCTCTTTCAACCCCAGCCGGGTACAGAAATGGCTGAAATTATCACCTACCGCCAGCGTAGCTGAAGTGAATACCCAGCTTGCCTGCAAATCACTCATGTGAGCCTGAAAAATCTCATCGATATTGAGCGGCGTACTATGTAATCCGAAACCTCTCCTCGAGGTATCTGCCCAACGCACGTGATCGAAAAGTTCGTCATCCTCATCATCGGTATTGCTGCCGAAAGACCGTAAATGCTGCAATAGTCCCAGACTGCGCCTGTAACAGTTGTCCAGGCCTTTGCTTCGCTCGGCCGCCTGTGCCAGCCAGTCGGTAACCGACTGCAGATTGAGCTGCAGTACTTGCAGGTAATCGGGGAAGTTTCTGGCTACTGTCTGTAATTCGTCCCAGGAAAATCGCTGGCCGGTTTGCCCCATGCTCAGGCGCAGGTCCGCGATCGATTGTTCAAGCTTGTCAAGCTCGGGCGGCAGTTCGTGCAGGCTTCCGGATTCCTTGAGATGCTCGGTACGTGCATCACTGGCCAGGTTATACAGCTGCCGTGATGTCAGTGAAAAGCCAAAAAAGTCTCCCGCAATTTCCGGCAACTGGTGCGCTTCGTCAATAATAAAAACATCGGCACCAGGCAGTATGTCTCCAAATCCCCTTTCTTTGAGGGAAAGATCGGCAAATAACAGGTGGTGGTTAATCACCACGATATCCGCTGACTGGGCCTTGCGCCTGGCTTGAAGCACATAGCAATCATCATAGTATTCACATTCCTGGCCTAAGCAGTTTTCAATTGTCGATGTTGCCAATGACCAGACCATGGAACCTTCTTCAATGTCATCGACTTCTGCGATATCTCCGCTGGTCGTGCGGCCGGCCCAGTCATGGATGATTTCAAGCTCATGCAGATGCCGGTTATTCGCAGAGCCTGCATTGATATGCATCTCGAGACGATGCTGGCAGAGATAATTCGATCGCCCCTTGAGCAGTGAAACCGTGACCGGCAACGACATGGCCTTGCGGATTACGGGTAGATCATTATGGAATAACTGGTCCTGCAGGTTTTTCGTGCCGGTTGCGATGATGACGCGCTTGCCGGACTCTATGGCGGGTACCAGGTAAGCAAAAGTTTTGCCTACACCGGTACCGGCTTCCACCACCAGTACCCCGCTTGCATCTATGATCGATTCAATCCGGTCCGCCATCTCCTGCTGCTGGGTTCGTGGCTGGAACCCGCCAAGATGCGAAGCAAGGGCACCATCCCCGGCAAGAAAATCAGATGCGGACACTAACGACTTATCTGATACGCGCGAACTTCGGCCTCGTCGGCTCCCACAGCATCACCGCGTAAACGCCTGGATTTACTGATCAGACGCCAATTCCTGGCCATCAGTGATGTATCGCCCCCGGCCAGGGCATTTGATTTCAGTGCCGTAGTTTCCGCCTGCGCATACTCAGTCTGCAACAATCTCACCTCGGCCAGTTTCGACCAGACATCCGCGTTCTTGGCATCATGGCGCAACGCCCTTTCGAGTGACGCCGCAGCCTGATCATATTCACCCCCCTTCATCTTGGCATCGGCCACCGATACCAGTGAAGTCACAGCTGAATTGGTTTTCCTGGGCACAGGTTGCGATGTCGTGGTTGCCTTGGTCGGGGGTGCCTCGACGGGTGCAGTCGCAGGGGCGGCCACATAGGGCTTGATCTGAGACTCGACAGCTGGCTGTTCAACAACCCGGTTGCCGTAATTCGCGGTATTGTTGGTTTCACCTGTGCGATCTTCCACCGGCGCCATTGTGCCGCCCGGTGACGAACAGCCTGAAACCAGGATCATTACCAACACCACGATACTGCCATTTCGAATCATCTGTATCTATTCTCCAAACAGGCTTTCCCAGAAAGACTTTACCTTGCGCTGAATTGTATCCTTTATTGGACGGTTATCGGTAATACACGATGATTCCTGAGTTGGCGCCGATCCAGTGATAAATGGAAACTGCACCGCCCCATCACACCCTTCTGCCGACAACAGGCCCGTAGACTGCTCAATCCAGCGAAATTCAATATTATTTGGCGGCGCAAGACGCAAGGACTGGATTCCGGCGGTTTTCATCATATCGGTCCAGACGCGCAACGCACCATTACTACCTGTCAGCTTCACGGGTTTGTTTTCATCATTGCCGACCCATACAACACCCAGTTTGTCATTGCTGAATCCGGCAAACCAGCTATCTCTTAGTTCATTAGTCGTACCGGTCTTGCCCGCGACCACCATGGTCTCAGGAAATTGCCAGTAAAAACTTCGGCCGGTGCCATTACGCATGACTTCAATCAGACTGGCATTGGTGAGGTAGGCAACTGCAGGGTCGAGTACCTGGTCAAGTCGGATGGGGTAACGCTGCAAAGCCCGGTTATTCGCGTCAAGCACCTCGCGGATTGTTCGAATTGGCGTCTGAAATCCGTTTGCTGCCAGCGTCTGGTACATGCCGGCAACTTCCAGTGGCGTCAGCTCCGCAGCGCCCAGCAATACCGAAGGATACGGCGGCAGCTTGCGACTGACCCCCAACCGGTACAGGGTATCGTAGACATTTTCCAGCCCGAGATTAAGACCAAGACGTGCGGATGAAACATTATAGGAATGCGCCAGCGCCGAATACAACGGGACCAGCCCGTGATATTCGCTATCATAGTTTTTTGGTGACCAGATCTGGCCTTCGCCGGTACGGACCTGCAACTCGGCATCCTCGATTGGCGTCAGCATGGAGTAGCGCTGCGACTGCTCATAGGCGGTTGCATAAATGGCCGGCTTCAGAATTGAACCGACCTGCCTGCGAGCATTGAGGACACGATTGAAGCCGGAATATCTAGCCTCGCGACCGCCGACCAGCGCCTTGACCTCGCCGTTATGACTTGAGGTTACAATCACAGCGCCTTCCAGCGTGTTCCCCTTGAAGTTTCTCTCTTTTTCAAGCACAGCCAGACGCTTTTCAAGTGACTGCTCTGCCGCCTGCTGCATCAATGGATCAAGGGTAGAAAATATTTTCAATCCCTCGGTCTCCAGGTCTTCCTGCTGGTAATCCTGTTTCAGCTGATCATTAACCAGCTGCATAAATGCCGGGTAACTGGTTGTACCCGAGGGTGCGCGACTGGTAACACCCAGCCCGGATTTTTTTGCTTTTGTAGCCTGCTCTGCAGTGATTAACTGGTCCTCGGCAAGGATATCAATCACAAGGTTGCGTCTTTGGGTCGCGTTATCCGGGTTACGGCGTGGATTATAAACAGATGGCCCTTTCACCATGCCGATAAGCAATGCGACCCTGGGCAAATCCAGTTCGTTGAGAGGCCTCTCAAAGTAGAAATAGCTGGCCAGACCAAATCCATGAATCGCACGTTTACCTGATTGCCCG